>NZ_JTLA01000048.1:0-33798 GCF_000799055.1 Ensifer sp. ZNC0028 | reverse complement strand
GGGCGCAGCGCAATCGCGCTGCGCCCGGCCGATCAGGCTCAGCTCTTCGGCTCAGACTTGGCGTCGTAACGCTTCTGCCATTCCTTGAGGATTGCCGCGCGGTTGTTGGCGGCCCACTCGAAATCGTTGACGATCATCCTGGATGCAATGTCGTCCGGCAGGTGCTCGACCTGCTTGGCGACGCCCGGATAGGCAACGACGGCATAGCCGGCATTGTACATCTCGTTGGCTTCCTTGGTGACCGACCAGTCCACGAGCGTCTTGGCGGCTTCGAGATTTGCCGTGCCGGCGATGATCGCGGTTGCCTCCGCCTCCCAGCCCGAGCCTTCTGCGGGGAAGATGATGTCGATCGGTGCACCCGCACTCTTGGCCTTGGCGCCCGGGAACTCGAAGGACACGCCGATCACCGCCTCGCCGGCACCTGCCATCTTGCACGGCTTGGAACCGGAATGGGTGTAGGCGGAGATGTTCTGGTGGAGCTTGTCCATGAAGTCCCAGGCCTTCTCGTCACCCCACATCTGCATCCAGCCCGAGACGTCGAGGAAGCCGGTACCCGAGGATGCCGGGTTCGGCATCACCACATGGCCCTTGTATTCGGGGTTCGTCAGGTCCTTCCAGCTGGTCGGCGGCTTTAGGCCAAGCTTTTCGCCTTCCGCCGTGTTGTAGCAAAGGGCTGCAACATAGGCGTCCATGCCGACCCAGCTCGGCGGCGTGTCCTGGTCGACGAATTTCGGGTCGAGCGCCTCGACGCCGGCCGGCTTGTAGGGCTCGAGCATGCCTTCGGTTTTCAGGAGCAAGAGCGAGGTGGCGGCAAGCCCCCAGACCACGTCGGCCTGCGGATTGTCCTTTTCGGCGAGCAGCTTTGCCGTCATGACGCCGGTGGAATCGCGCACCCAGTTGATCTTGATATCCGGATGCGCCTTCTCGAAGGTCGCCTTGTAGCGGTCAAGGTCGACGGCCTCGACGGCGGTGTAGACAGTCAGCTGGGTTTCAGCAAAAGCGACGGCGGGAAGCACGGCGGAAGCAGCACTGGCAAGCATGATGAGCATGCGTCTGTTCATGTTGAAGTTCTCCTCTGAAGTCCTGGAAATACCGGGGAAGCACGGCGGGCAATCTTGCTGCTGCCCTGTTGTGATCGGCTTCGGGAACCATTCTGCGCAGCGGTTTCTGGTAAGTAAAATTTATTATTCTTATCGTTCAGAAGATAAAAACTATGGATGCTCTGCCGCAAAACGAGGCAAACCGGCAGGCAAACGATGAAGCCATCAGCAACACCCAGGACAATGTCGCTCGACCTGCAAAACGAAGAGGCAGATCGACGATTGCGCGGGAAACGAGCTGCCGCGACCGTCCGGCGTTCAATAAAAAAGGGAGCCGCCACGGCAGCTCCCAGAGGGGTGAACCTGCGGGGGAAGCGCGTCAGATCACCATGGCAAGGAAAAGGTCTTGACGTTGGTAAAGCTCTTCATCGCCTCGATGACGCCTTCCTTGTAGCCGTTGCCCGAATCCTTGATGCCGCCGAAGGGGCTCATCTCGATGCGGTAGCCCGGCACTTCCCAGATGTTGACCGTGCCGACCTTGAGGCCCGCGATGTACTTCTGCATGCGCCGGAAGTCGTTGGTGCAGACGCCGGACGAGAGGCCGAAGGCGGTGGAGTTCGAGAGCGCGATCAGCGCGTCGTCGTCATCCGGCGCGCGCACGATCGGTATGATCGGCGCGAAGGTTTCCTCCATCACCAGTTCGCTCGAATGCTTGACCCTGTCGACGACGATCGGCGGCAGGAGGGCGCCCTTGCGGCCGGGATCGTAGAGGATCTCCGCCCCCTCTTCCGCTGCCCGGTGCACCCGCTTTTCGAAAACTTCCGCGGCCTTGGCATGGACGACCGTGCCAAGGTCCGTCGCGCGATCCATCGGATCGCCGAACTTCAGCTTTTTCGCCCGCTCCAG
This sequence comes from Ensifer sp. ZNC0028, assembly GCF_000799055.1. Classification (NCBI taxonomy): domain Bacteria; kingdom Pseudomonadati; phylum Pseudomonadota; class Alphaproteobacteria; order Hyphomicrobiales; family Rhizobiaceae; genus Ensifer; species Ensifer sp. ZNC0028. The sequence goes on along the minus strand of NZ_JTLA01000048.1, from coordinate 31,852 downwards.
CACCAGCGGCACGAAACGATCTGCAACGCTTTCCTGGCAAAGGATGCGCTTTACCGCCGTGCAGCGCTGGCCCGAATTCTTCGTCGCGCCGGCAACGGCCAGATCCGCCGCCCTGGCGAGATCGGCGTCCGAAAGATCGTTGAGGATGATCAGCGGATCATTGCCGCCGAGCTCCAGGATCTGCCGCTTGTAGTGGGCGTGGGCGGCGATCAGCTTGCCGACAGGAACGCTGCCGGTAAAGGTGATGAGGTCGAAGTTCGGATTGGTGATCATCTCCATGCCGATATCGGCGGGCCAGCCGGTCACGACCGAGAGCATTTCCGGCGGCAGACCGGCTTCGTAGAGAATGTCGGCGAAGATGAGCGCCGTCATCGGGGTCAGCTCGGTCGGCTTCAGCACCACACAATTGTTGGTCGCGACGGCCGGCGCCACCTTGTGCGCCACCATGTTGAGCGGATGGTTGAAGGGCGTGATCGCCGAAATGGCGTTGAGCGGTTCGCGTGTGGTGAAGATCTTGCGCGCCTTGCCGTGCGGGGTGAGGTCGCAGGAGAAGATTTCGCCGTCGTCATGGATGCACATCTGGCCCGACAAAGTCAGCACGTCGAAAGCGCGGCCGACCTCATAGAGCGAATCCTGCTTGGAGATGCCGAGCTCCAGCGTGATCAGGTCGGAGATCTCTTCCTTGCGCGCGACCAGCAGATCCGCCGCTTTCAGCAGGATACGCTGGCGCTCGTAGCGTGTCAGCTTCGGCTGGTAGGCGGCGGCGATCTCGAAGGCCTTGCGGGCATGCTCGGCGTTGCCGGCCGGCACGGTGCCGATCACCGCATCGTTGAAGGGATAGCGCACCTCGACGCGTCCCTCGGTATCGACCGCCTTGCCGGCGATGCGCATGGGCTCGTGGCGAATTGAAAATGCCGTTTCCACCTTGGTCATCGCTCCCTCCCTAGTGTGCTGTCTGGGCTGCTGCGACGAGCGCGTAGTAGAACGCATCGAAATTGCGCAGCGACGCGGATGTCAGCAATTCGGGCAGCTTGCGGTTGGCGATGAACGGCACCGCCTGTTCGGTCAGGCCGCCATGCGAGCGCAGCGGTTCGTTCAGTGCCGCGAGATCATGGCGATGTTCGCTGGTGCCGAGGGTCTTGTTTTCCGACGAGATCAGCACGAGATCGCCGATCCGGTCGTCCGGCAACTCGAAGCGTACGCAAGCTTCCGGGCGGGAGAGCACGACGTCGATGCCTTCGATCGCCTGCAACCGCTCAATGATTTCCTCCTTGTCCGCACCTTCGGGCAGATAGGCCGTAGCAAACGAGCCGAGCGCGCCGTGATGCACGACATAGGGGTCCGTGATCGGCAGGATGACGCGGGCGGCGTCCTTGCCGAGCCATTGGTCGAGCAGGTCCTGCACGTAGATGACATCAGGCGAACCGTCCGCCTTGTGCTTCGGCTTCATGCCGTGGTCGGCCGTGACGATGATGGCCGCGCCAAGTGCATCGAGTTCGGTCAGGTACTTGTCGAACATCTCATAGAAGGCATTCGCCTGCGGAACACCCGGCGCATATTTGTGCTGCACATAGTCGGTCGTCGTCAGGTACATCACGTCAGGTCGGAATTCCTTGAGCAGCTTGACGCCGGCGGCAAAGACGAATTCGGAGAGATCGGCCGAATAGACTTCCGGCACCGGACGACCAAGCCAGGCCGAGGCATTTTCGAGGCCGTTTTCCGCCTTGGTCGTCTTGTCCGCCTTTTCCGACGAGAAGCAGATCGCCCTGCCCTCGTCGTACTTGAGCCCGTGGCCGAGCAGCGCCCTGAGCTTGTCCTTCGCCGTCACCACGGCGACCTTCGCACCGGCATCGTAGAACGCCTTGAAGATCGTCGGCGCGCGCAGGAAGCGCGGATCGTTCATCATCACTTCGTTTCCGGTCTGCGGTTCGTAGAGATAGTTGCCGCAGATGCCGTGGATCGCCGGCGGACGGCCGGTGGCGATGGAAAGGTTGTTCGGATTGGTGAAGCTCGGGATGACGCTGAGCGCGGTGCGCTCCGTGCCGGTCTTGCGGATGCGCTCGAGCGTCGGCATCAGCCCGGCCTTGATGGCTTCGTCGAGATAGGCCGGCTCGCAGCCGTCGAGGCAGATGGCAATGGCCGGGACATTCGGCCAGGGGTAGGTGCGGCGGTTGGCGGTAACGGTGATCTTGGACATCTTGTTCATCGTAATTTCCTCAGTTCAGGCGGCGAGACGGCGGCGTTCTTCAAGGGCGACGGCCGGGGGAGCGGCGCTGTCGACGCCCATTTCGGAGAGTGAGTTGCGGGCGGCATCGACCACGCGGCGCATGACATGCTCGTCCATGCGGCCGATGCAGCCGACGCGGAAACTGTCGACTACGGTCAGCTTGCCCGGATAGATGATGAAGCCTTTGTCCTTCATCAGGTCATAGAAGCGGTCGAAGGCGAAGGCGGGATGCGCCGGGCTGAAGAAGGTGACTATGATCGGCGACAGCCACTGGTCGGCAAGCAGCGTCTCGAAGCCTGCCTCGCGCATGCCGGCGACCATGACGTCGCGGTTGCGGGCATAGCGGGCTCCACGACCGGCGACACCGCCCTCTTCCCGATGCAGGCGCAAGGCTTCCAGGAAGGCCGCGACCACGTGGGTCGGCGGCGTGAAGCGCCACTGGCCCGTCTTGTTCATGTAGTCCCACTGCGCGTGCACATCGAGGCTCAGCGAATGGCTGCGCCCCTTTGCGGCCTCCAGCTCGCTCTTGCGGGCGATGACGAAGCCGAAGCCGGGCACACCCTCGATGCACTTGTTGGCGGAAGAAACGATCGCCTCGTAGCGGAAATCGCCAATACCGGCCGGCACTGCGCCGAAGGCACTCATGGAATCGACCAGCAACTTGCGGCCACGGGAATAGACCGTGTCGGAAATCTCCTTCAGCGGATTGAGGATGCCGGAACTCGTTTCGCAATGGACGACCACGACATGGGTGATAGCGGGGTCTGCATCGAGTGCCGCTGCAACCTCCGGACCGCGCGGCGGCATGTAGTCGCCCTTGTCGATCGTCACATGGTCACGACCGAGATAGGAAAGCGTCTGGGCGATGCGCTTGCCATAGGCGCCGTTCATCAGCACCAGCGCCTTGCCGTCCTTCGGGACGAAGCTGCCGAGCATCGCCTCGACCGAAAACGAACCGCTACCCTGCATCGGCACGCAATCGAACTCGCCTTTGGCATCGCCGGCAATCTCGAGCAGTTCCTGACGAAGCTTTGCGGTCATTGCCCGGAAATCGCCATCCCAGGAACCCCAGTCCCGCAGCATGGCTTCCTTGACCTGATAGGCCGTGGTTAGGGGGCCGGGCGTCAAGAGATAAGGCTCGCCCAGCCTTGGCGTTTCCAGGAGCGCGATGGTTCTTTCAGAAGCGGTGTTTGGCATTGTCCGTCCTCGCGGTTGGCGTGTTCGAGAACGACAATGGGGCGGAAACATCTATCTGTAAAATCGTTCTTTTGTATCAATCTATCGATAGAAGTTATACATCTAGGCGGCCGGCACCAGCCGGCTTTCCAGAAGGTCGCCACTCTCGCGCAGGCGCGGATAGGCCATGGTCGTCACCAGCGAATTGACCTCCTTCAGCGCTCGAACGATCTCCAGGTGCATGTCGCTCGAAAGGATGCTGGTCGCTATGCCTTGCCGAAGCCGTTCCAGATGGCATTTGCTGCTCTCTTCGACCAACCGACGCACATGTTCCTTCTGCCGCACCATTTCGCGCGCGATCACCGGGTCCGGGGAGACGAGAAGATTGGCCGCCAGCCTGACGTTGGACGACACCGCCGCGTGCAGCAAAGTGAGCTCCTGCCATCCCTCCTGCGAGAAGGTGCCTGCGCCCGCAAGCCGCTCCTCGGCCATTTGCAGAAGGCTCTTTGCAACGACGTCTCCGGCATATTCGAGATGGATCGCCGCTTCGGTGAGTTCGATGCCGCGTCGCGATTGGTCTTCGGTGAGGATGCCGCGGTTGACGGCGGCGATGTAGAGCTTGATTGCGCTATGGGCCAGGTGGATGTCGCCGTCGATGCTTCTGAGTACCTTCACCGCCTGCGGTGTCGGCGCGTGAATGACGGTCATGACGGGCTCCAGCATCCGGGCGATGAGATTGCCCATGTGGAGCACCTCGCGTGCCGCGGCCGCGAGCGCCTGCGCCGGCTTGTCGATCAGCGCCGGGTCAAGGGCGCTCACATGAGCCGCTCGGTCATTGGCACCGGCGGCCTGCGGCATCAGCAACCGAACGAGGCGCGCCATCGGGCCGCAGAAGATCACCCCGACGAGCACCAGGGCAGCGTTGAAGAGCACATGCAGATTGACGAGCTTGCCCGCCACAGTCTCCCCGGGCAGCCAGTCGAACGGAGAATGCAGCGAAAAAAGGCCGAATATCGCTGCGCCGAACAGGGCGCGGAAGAGGAGATTGCCAAGCGGCAGGCGTCGGCCTTCGACCGGCAGGCCTCGGGTCAGCCACAGCGCGATGAGCCCGCCGCCGACGTTGACGCCGAGCACCAGGGGAATGCCGACCTCCAGGGGCAAGATGCCCTTCACGGCAAAGGTCAGGATCAAGAGGATCGCGGCCACGCTGGAGTGCAACGCCCAAGTGAAGAAGGCGGCAAGGATCATCACGGTCAAGGCATCCTTGCCGATGAAGGCGACGACGGACGGCAGCATCGGGCTCTGCGAGAGCGGCTGCGTCGCATGGCCGATCATCTGCAACGAGAGCAGCAGCAGACCGATGCCGAGCAGGGCGCGCCCGGTCTCCACCGTCTTGCGGGTCGATGCCTTCAGATGCGCGAGACCGCCAACGGCGATCAGAAGCGGCGCCAGCCAATGCAGATCGAAGGACAGGATCTTGACGACGAGCGCCGAGCCGAGATCGGCGCCAAGCAGCACGGCCAGGCCCGTATCAAGCGCCAGCGCACCGCTGACGGCAAAACCGGCGGCAAGCATGGCGACCGCGGTCGAACTCTGCAGCGCAATGGCAACGGCGCAGCCGCACATGGCCGCACGCGGTCGTCCACCGGCGCCGCCGACGGTGCGCGCGACGATGTCGCCTGCCGCTGCCTCGACGCCCTTTTTCACGAGGCTGACGGCGTAGAGCAAGAGGACAGTGGCGGCGGCAAGCTCGAGGACGACGGCCGGGAGGTTCATGAGGCGCGCTCCGGATAGAGGTGGAATCCGAAAACTATCCGCGCCCGCTTTACATAAATCAAATCGTTCGTTTTAATCAAACCATCGATCAAATCTATTCAAAGAGGCGCCGTACGCATGCGTTATGTCCAGCTCCGCGCCTTTCACAACGTGGCGATCCACGGCGGCTTCTCGCGCGCCGCCGAAGCGCTGTTCCTCACCCAGCCGGCGGTCTCGGACCAGGTGCGCAAGCTCGAGGAGGAGTACGACGTCCTCCTCTTCAACCGGAACAAGAAGCAGGTGACGCTGACCCAGGCCGGCCAACAGCTCCTGGAAGTTACCCGCCGCATGTTCGACGTCGAGCAGCAGGCGCTCGATCTCTTGTCGGAATCACGGGCGCTGAGAGCGGGAAAACTGCGGATCGTTGCCGATGCCGCACACCACCTGCTGCATATCCTTGCCGCCTTCCGGCGCACCTATCCGACCGTCCAGGTCTCGATCGATTCCGGCAACACCGAAACCGTCATCACCAGCCTGCACGCCTATGAAGCGGACATTGGCGTTCTCGGCGAGATCCCGCAGTCGAGCGACTTCGACATTCTGAAACTCAATTCCACGCCGATCATCGCCTTTGCGAGCCGCGACTACCCGCTGCAAGGCAAGAAAAAGGTGACTTTCGCCGAACTCGTGAAACACCCCCTGGTCATGCGCGAGCAAGGCTCCAAGACGCGGCAAAAGCTCGAAACGATGTCGCAACAATGCGGCGTGCAACTGACGCCGCTCATCGAAGCCGAAGGTCGCGAGGCGGTGCGCGAGATCGTCGCCGCCGGCGGCGGCGTCGGCTTCGTATCGTCGGCAGAGTTCGGCCAGGACAGCCGCCTCATTCCCATCGAGATCGACGCGCCCGAGATGCTGATGGACGAGGCACTCATCTGCTTGCGCGAGCGCAGCAACGGAAAACTGGTCAGCGCCTTTTTCGACATTGCCCGCAGGCTCACCGCTACACCGGCCTGATCATCACCCGGACGGCAGCGACGCAATTCATCGCGCCAACCAGCCACCATCGACCGGCACGACCGCGCCATGCATGTAGCGCGATGCCGGCGCCAACAGAAACACCGCAGCCTCGCCGATATCCTCAGGCGTGCCCCAGCGGCCGGCAGGAATACGGTCCAGGATTGCCGCCGAGCGGTCCGCATCCGCGCGCAACGCCTCGGTGTTGTTGGAGACGATGTAGCCAGGTGCGATCGCGTTGACGTTGATGCCCTGGCTTGCCCATTCGTTGGCAAGGATGCGGGTAATGCCGAGCACCCCATGTTTTGAGGCAGTATAGGACGCGACACGAATGCCGCCCTGAAAGGACAACAGCGAGGCGATGTTGACGATCCGCCCGGCCCGCTTCTCGTCCAGGAGTTTTCGGCCATAGGCCTGGCAAAGAAGAAACGCCGCCTTGAGATTGAGGTCGATCACGTCATCCCAGTCGGCCTCCGAGAGTTCGGTGGAGGCCGACCGACGAATGATGCCGGCATTGTTGACCAGTCCATCCAGAGCGCCGCATTGCCCCCAGACGCGGTCAATCAACGTTTTGACCGCATCTCCATCGGCGAGATCGCAGGCAACCGGCAGGACCCGGCCGCCCGCCGCCTCGACCTTTTCGACCGTCTCGGCCATCGACGAGCGCCCGACCGCGATCACTTCACCGCCGGCCCGGCCGATCGACACCGCGATGCCTTGGCCGATCCCGGTGTTGGCGCCCGTGACCAGCACGCGCTTGCCTTCGAGGCTGAAGGCCGAGAGATCACTCATCGCAGCGTCTCCATCGGCACCGGGTCGGCGTCGGTGTAGTCGACATTGTCGCCCGCCATCGCCCAGATGAAGGCATAGCTGGAGGTGCCGCAACCGGAATGGATAGACCACACCGGCGACAGCACGGCCTCTTCGTTCGCCATCACGATGTGACGGGTCTCGGAAGGCTCGCCGAGAAAATGGAAAACGCGCGCCGGCTCGGCAAGATCGAAGTAGAGATACACTTCCATGCGCCGGTCATGGATATGTGCGGGCATGGTGTTCCACACCGAGCCCTTCTTCAGTTCCGTCATGCCGACGACCAACTGGCAGGTCTCGATCCCGTTGGTGAACTGAAAGATCGATCGTTCGTTCGATGTTTCCAGGCTGCCGAGATCGAGCCGCTTCGCGCCCGCGATCGTCAGCAGCGCCGTCGGATAAGTACGGTGCGCCGGGGCCGACAACAGATAGAACTTTGCCGGCTTCGACCGGTCGTCCGACGAGAACACCACGTCCGACCCCATGCCGACATAGATCATGTCACGGGGACCGAGCGCGTGGCTGTTGCCGGAAACGACGGCTCGCCCCGGCCCGCCGATGTTGACGGCAATCAACTCACGGCGCTCGAGAAACGTCTTCGTTCCCATCGGCCTGATGGCCTCGAGCGTCAGCTCCGCCTCGACCGGCATCGCCCCACCAATCACCATGCGGTCGTAATGGGTGTAGGTGAGGTTGACGCGATCGCTCGCAAACAGATCGCCAATGTGGAAATTGTGGCGCAGCTCGTCGGTTCCCATCGCTGCGGCGGCAAGCGGATCAATGGCGTGGCGGGATGTAAAATCGGGGATCGTCATATCAAGTCTTTCGGTCGTTGTGGGAGGATCGAGGGATGTCAGAGCGGTCGGCCGCGCATCAGCGTGACCCTGGTCCCCGTCTCGGACAGGCGCCGTCGCAGCGCCTCGACGTCGGGTGATCGAGGCAAGCGGGACAGTTTCCTTGCGCCTTCTGCCGCATCGGCCTGGGCCAACACGGCCACCGCGAGCGTGCTGACGCCGGCTGGAACAGTCCCGCGCAATTGCGGAACCAAGGTTTTTGCGGAAACCAGGTTGGTGTTCGGGGCAGCGATATGGCAGCGCCCTTCACGAGGGACCGTCGAACCGAGGTCGAGGATGGCCGACAGATCCGAGGTCGTAGCGACGACGGCGCGACCAGTATCCTGTTTGCAAACTTCGCCGGCGTCTCGCCCGACTGCAAAGCCGCCTTCGACGGTGGCGAGCGGCCGCGGCGTGTCGATGCGGTGCAGCCGAACCTGAAAATCTCCGTCCCAGTAAAGCCAGGTCTCGACCGAGACTTCGGCGAAGGGCCGCCAACGCGCATAGAGAAGGTTGTCGGCGACCAACGCCTCTTCGTTGGTTTCGCGCACGCGGAAATGCACGCCGTCATCGCTGAAGCCGATCATGGATTCGTGCACGGAATTGTCGAACCGCCAGAGATCGTTCTCGATGCTGAAGCCGTAGCGCGCCGAATAGGCGAACTTCGCGTATTTCTCAGGCGCGAAGCGGATGAAAGTGTTCTCGGCGCTCGTGTGCTGGCCAGAGGAGAGCGCAATCGCATCCCCTGGCGGATTGGCGATCAGGAAACCGATATGCGGCTGCGTGGAGACGGCGGATCGCTTCGGGCAGGCGTCCTCGTCGCTCGCCCAGAAAGGATGGTCCGCCGGCAGCATCAGCGGAAGGAAGGCCTTCAGCGCCCAATAGGGCGATTGCGCGGAATTGTATGGTTCCGACATGATGAGGTTGGGATAGGCGTAGCCGACGGGCATCACGCCATCGCGCGCGGCGAAGGGGTGCTTCGCCCACCAGCGCAGATGACGCAGGAAATAGCCCTTCTGCTGGCCAAAGGGGATCTCCTCGTCGCCTGCGAGCGCCATGGCGCCGAAAAAGCCGGCAATGGCAAACCGATAGGTCATCGAGCGGCCGAAGCAGAGCGCCGGCCCGTCATCGGCAAACCATCTCGCCATGTCTGCGGCGATCAGTCGGGCCCGTTCGCGATACCTTTTCGTCCAGTCGCCGCCATCAAGCACGGCCAGGATCAAGCCGTAGAAATGGAAGGCGAAGGGAATGTAATGGTCGGCGCGACGCGTATCCCCATCGTGATACCAGCCATCGCCGAGGTAGAACGCGTCGAGTTCCCGCCGGTACTGATCGTCGAGGTCTCGATCACAGTCGACCCCGACGTGTCTCAAACCCATGGTGACGAGCAGCCGGAAGAACTTCCAATTGTTGTCGCTGTATTCGCAGGCATGGCCTTTGAGCAGATAGGCAGCGACGTTTCGCTGTTCGGCCGCAGAGAGCGGCACCCAGAGCCTCTCCGGTACGAGCCTCAGTGCAAAACCGATCGCGGCCAATTCCACAAGGCGCTGGCTGCGGTCGAACGGGTCGCCCCAGTATTCCGGGTGTGCCGGATCACAGCCATTGGCGAGCCCGCGCGCGATCGGCGCCCAGTCGATCCACGTCGCGCCGCCGACTTCGGCCGGTGCCAGGCCCCAGAGCAGACGGGAATAGCCCTCCATGTCGGCGGACGCCTGGTCGAAATGTGCCGCATGCGTATCCAGCCGGATGCGTGCGCCACCGGCAGACCGATATTGTTCAACCGGCTCCACCAGCGCCTTGAGCGCGGCCTCGACATCGGCGCGGCTTTTCAGTGGATTGCCGGCCCAGGGCTTGAAGAGTGTTTCGGGGAAGATCGTGTCGGTCATGCGAAAAGCTTCCGTTCAAACATTGCTGCGCGGGAAGGATGATTTCCCGCGCAGCCCGGCAAAATCGAGCGGATGCTCAGGCCTTGAGAATGCGGTCGGCCGACGAAACGAGTTCGCTGCCTGCTTCGGCCGGCGTCAGTTGGCCAAAGGCGACCTTGTCGGCGAGCGGCCGGAAAACACGCTCGTCAAGCTCACCGGCGCCGAGCGGCACCGCCGGCGGGTAGGCTCCGACGCGGCCGGCGATGCCGTTGACGTAATCGACCGTCTTTTTCGCCGTGGGGTCGATCGAGGGAAGTACGGCAGTCTGAACGTCGGTGTTCACGGGCACGCCGCGTTCGACCTGAAGGATCTTGCCGGCCTCAAGGTCGTTGACGAAGAAGTCGATGAACTGCGCTGCCAACTCCGGGTTCTTCGCGGTGCTTGCGATCGACCAGTGCAAGCCGGGGCGATAGAAAAGACCAGAGGGACCATCGGCGCTGCTGACCGGCAGCGAGGTGATATCGAGCGTGCTCTTGGAGATCTTCTGGAAGGCCGGCAGCTGGTTTGAGAAGGCAATCGCGATGGCCGCGTTGCCGGTTGCCAGCGGGTTGCTGTCGACCAGCACCTTGTCGAGCGCTTGTATCTCCGCCGACACGCAGCCGCCGTTCTTGGTGAGGCTCTCCCAATAGCCGAACCAATCGGCCGCATCGCTGGCCCCATAGCCGAGTTTTCCGGCTTCGGTGTAGAGCTTCTTACCGCGCTGATGCAGAAACGCCTCGAAGGCGTATGTGTAGCGCGACGCGTTTCCAACCGCCCAGACGTTCTTCTTGCCGATCGCCTTGGTAAGGTCGATTGAGAACTTGGCAAAGTCGTCCCAGGTGGTCTTGGCCGAAGGCGGCGCAAGCCCTGCTTTCGTGACGGCATCAGCGTCGTAGATCATGGCAAAGGCGTTCAGCGACAGCGGCATGCCGGTCACCTTGCCGTCGACCGTTCCGAGGTCGAGCACACCTGGCACCAGCTTGTCCGTACGGATCACCTTGCCGAGATAGTCGTTGAGCGGCAGGTTGGTGGACCGGCGGCTATAATCGGCAAAGCGGCTGGGCTCGAGCTGGAAAATGTCCGGGGCATTTCCACCGGCGATCATCGTCGTCAGTTTGGCCCAGTAGTCGCTCCCGCCCACTTCGCCGACGATCTTGGCACCGGAATGCGACGCCTCGAAGAGCTTGGCAACGCCAAGCGTGCGCTCGGCTCGGCTGGGCGTGCCCCACCAATAAAGGCGCATGGATTCCTCCGCAAAGGCGCGGAACGCGGGCATTGTCGTCAGCGTGGCGCCCGCCCCGAAAAGCGCGGCGTTACGCAAGAAGTGGCGTCTGTTGATCATGTTCTCCTCCTCCATGATTTGTTTCTTGAGATCTCTCTTTGCGATCAATGGCCGATGCGGTCGCCGGCCTCGTCGAACAGGTGGCAGTTTTCCGCAGCAATCCTGACGTCCAGCGTCGAGCCGGCAGTGATCGGGCGCTGGCCATCGAGCGCAACCGTCAGCGACTGCCCGTCGGCAAGCCGGCCGTAAACGATGGTCTGACCGCCGAGATGCTCGACATGGACGACGGTCAACGCGCCGAGCTCGAGCCCGCCGGTCGCATCGATACCGATATGTTCGGGCCGCAGGCCGAGGCTGACCTTTGTTCCAGCGGCGATGTGCTCCTCGATCGGGAGCCGCGCATGTCTGCCGGCAATATCGATCGAAATACCACCGTCGCGGATGTCACCTGCGACGGCATCGAGGAAATTCATCTTGGGCGAGCCTATGAAGCCGGCGACGAAGCGGTTGGCGGGTCGGTTATAGATCTCGAGCGGCGTGCCGTGCTGTTCGATGACCCCGGCGCGCAAGACGACGATACGGTCTGCAAGCGTCATTGCCTCTACCTGGTCATGGGTGACGTAGATCATCGTCGCCCCGATGTCCTTGTGCAGCTTGGCAATCTCGACGCGCGTCTGGACGCGAAGCTCCGCATCCAGGTTGGAGAGCGGCTCGTCGAACAGGAAGATCTTCGGATCACGCACGATCGCCCGGCCGATCGCCACGCGCTGCCGCTGGCCACCGGAGAGCTGCTTCGGCTTACGATCGAGCAGATGGGTAATCTGTAGGATGTCGGCCGCCTTGCGCACGCGCCTGTCGATTTCGGGCTTCGGCATCTTGGCCGTTTCGAGGCCGAAGGACATGTTCTTGTAGACGCTCATGTGCGGGTAGAGCGCATAGGACTGGAAGACCATGGCGATGCCGCGCTGGCTCGCCTCCTTCTCGTTCATGCGCTCGCCGCCGATCGACAGTTCGCCGCCGCTGATCGGCTCGAGCCCTGCGATCATGCGCAGAAGGGTCGACTTGCCGCACCCCGATGGGCCGACGAAAACCACGAACTCTCCCGAGCCGATCGCCAGATCGACGCCGCGGATGATGTCGAGATTGCCAAAGCTCTTCTTGATCTTGTTCAAAGCCAGCGTCGTCATCGTTTCCGTCCTATCTCTCAATTCCAGTTGATGTCAGCGCTTCATGCCGGTTGTCGCGATGCCTTCGATCAGAAGTCGCTGGAACAGCATGAAGAGGATGAAGATTGGCAGCACTGTCAGCGTCGACATGGCAAAGAGCGAGCCCCAGTCCGACGTCCCGGTGGAGTCGACAAAGGTGCGCAGACCCAGCTGGGCGGTGTATTTTTCGATGTCGTTCAGGTAGATGAGCGGCGCGAAGAAATCGTCCCAGGTCCAGATGAACGAGAAGACTGCTGCCGTCGCCAAAACAGGCGTTGAGAGCGGCAGGATCACCTTCAGGAAGATACGCAACGGGCCGCAACCATCCATGATGGCCGCCTCGTCGAGCTCGCGCGGGATGCCCCGGAAGAACTGCACCATCAGGAAGATGAAGAAGGCGTCGATCGCCAGGAACTTCGGCACCACCAGTGGCAGGATGGAGTTCACCCAGCCAAGCTTGAGGAACATCACGTATTGCGGAATCAGCACCGCATGTTGCGGCATCATCAAGGTGCCGAGCATCAGCGTGAACCAGAAGCCGCGCCCCTTGAAACGCAGCCGTGTGAAGGCATAGGCCGCCATCGAGCAGGAAAAGAGATTGCCGATGACGACGAGCAGCGAAATCACCAGAGAATTGAAGAACATCCAGCCAAAGCCGACGCTCAAGCCGCTCCAGCCGCGACGATAGGCATCGACCGTCGGATCGGTCGGGATCAGGCCCGTCGAGGTAAAGATCTCGCTGTCCGGCTTGAACGAGCTCGCCACCATCCAGAGCAGCGGATAGAGCATGAGAAAGCTGACCGCCACGAGCAGCGCATAAAGCAGAGCACGTTTCCACGGGGATGCGGTGGATGCGCCGGCGTCGGCGCGCGAAGCGATGGTGGTCGTCGAAAGAGCGGCATCAGTCATCATAGTGAACCCAGAACCTGGCCGTCAGAAATGACATGGCGGTGAAGAAGGCGATGATGAGCACCAGGACCCAGGCCAGCGCCGAGGCATAGCCGAAGCGGAAATTGGTGAAGGCCTCCTGGTAGAGGTAGAGCGTGTAAAACAGCGTGGAGTCGATCGGGCCGCCGGTTCCGTCGCTGATGACAAAGGCCGAGGTAAACGCCTTGAAGGCATCGATCGTCAGGATCACGGCATTGAAGAAGATCACCGGCGTCAAAAGCGGCAAGGTGATCTTGAAGAACTGCCGTGCCTTGCCGGCGCCATCGATGCTTGCCGCCTCGTACATGTCCTGCGGGATCTGACGCAGACCGGCGAGAAAGATGATCATCGAGGATCCGAACTGCCAGACCGCCAGGAGAACGAGCGTATAGAGCGACGTCGAAGGGTTCGAGATCCAGCTTGGCCCTTCGAAACCGAACAACGTGTTGAGCGCCTGATTGAGCAATCCGTCGCCGGCAAACACCTGTCGCCACAGGACCGCCACGGCGACGCTGCCGCCCACCAGAGACGGCAGGTAGAAGATCGCACGGAAGAGCGACAGGCCTTCAAGCCCCCTGTTCAGCGCCACGGCCACGGCAAGCGCAAAGAGCAACTTCAAGGGAACGGACAACAGCACGAAGGTGAAGGTCACGTTCATCGCGGTCCAGAAGCGTGGATCATCGGTCGCGATGCGCACGTAGTTTTCCGCGCCAACCCAGTTTGCTGCGCCAAGGCCGCTGTAGTCGGTCAGAGACAGATAGAACGAAGCGACCGCTGGCCCGAGCGTCAGCAGAAAAAAGCCGATGAGCCACGGCGTCAGAAAGCCGTAACCGGCCAAGCTTTCTGCGAACCTGAGCCCGCTGCCGGCAACCGGTCTTTCAGTTGTCCCTGATATGGACATGGTACCTCTCCTGCGATGCCCGGCTCCTCCCGAGCATCCGATTCCTACCGGTTAGAAATTTTCCCGTCAACAGAAAGTTTCGTAGTTGACGAAATTATCGTAATCGTGCGAAAACTTCACGAAACCAACGTGAGGCTTATCATGCGCATCGAACGAAACGGCTACTTCAACGCGGTCGAAATGGTTGGCAATCGTCCCAATCGCGAACGTCACCAGCAAGCTTTGGAACGCTGCATTGCCAAATTGCGCCAGACCATGCCGACGATCGGCCTGCGCAATCCGAAGATCGGCCTGCCGGATCAGACTTGGAGCTATTGCGGACCCTTTGACTGGGTCGTGAGCTTTCAAGCAGGCCAGCTCTGGCTTGCGCTGGAACTCACGGGCGACCCCTGCTTTCTGAACGCCGCGCGGGCCCGCCGCGCCGTCTTTCGCGACATCTTGCGCCATCGCGATGCGCAAGACCACGATCTCGGCTTCCAGTTTTCATTGAGCTGCGTTGCGGAGTGGTTGCTGACGGGCGATCGGGAGGCTCGCGATCTCGCTCTTGAGGCTGCGGCAAGATTACTTGAGCGCTATCGCCCGGATGCACGGTATATCCAGGCCTGGAATGCGCGTCCGATCCATGGCGGCATTCGCGCCGAATTCGTCAATGGGCGCGTCATCGTCGATACGATGCAGAACCTGGCGCTGCTGCACTGGGCCCACCGCGAGACCGGCCGCAGCGATTTTGCCGAAGCCGCCGACGGCCACGCCGAAACGACCCTGAAGCACCTGGTTCGCGCCGATGACACGAGCTTCCACACCTTCCTGTTCGACCCTTCAAGCGGCAAGCCGCTGCGCGGGGAGACCCATCAAGGATATGCGGACGATTCCTGCTGGTCGCGCGGCCAGGCTTGGCTGATCCATGGCTATGCGCAATGCGCGGCAACCACCGGCAACCCTCACTTCGCCGACGCGGCCAGGCGTCTGGCTGCCAAGGCCGAAGCCCTGATGGGCAACGACGACGTTCCGGTCTGGGACTATTCGGTTCCCGATGCCAAGTCAGCGCCCCGCGACAGTTCCGCGGGCGCGATCATGGCGGCCGGCACCTTCATCCTCGCCGGGCTTTGTGAACCGGAGGAGGCACAGCGCTGGTACGCACTCGGCGATCGCCTGATCGGCGGCCTGCTCGACAGTTGCGACCTGACCGGCGATCCGAAGGCGGAAGGGCTGCTCGCCCATGGCGCAGCCCATGCCAGTGCCGGCTACTCCGATGCGATGCTGCCCTATGGCGACTATTATTTCATGGAGGCGTTGATGCGGTCGCTTGGGCACACGCGCTTCTTCTGGTAGTGGACGATCATGACCATGCAGCCGCCATCAATCTCGCCTTCCGCGGCCAGTTAGGATCTTCGTCGATATGGATGACGAATCGAACGCCCCGACACTCAAGGACATCGCCGACGCCGCGGGCGTTTCGGTCGCATCCGTATCGAAGGTGCTCAACAATCGCGGTGGCGTCGGCGACGAGAGCCGGCGCAAGATCCTCGACCATGCGGAGCGGCTGGGTTACCAGGTTCGGGCGGCGCGCTCGCTGATCCGCGCCGGCGTCGAGAGCACTGTGCTGGTGATGCCGGCCCAGTTTTATGCAAGTTCGGCTTTCTACGAGGACGTGATCCAAGGCGTGCTTGCAGAGGCCAGCACAAGCTCGCTCAGGATCGACGTCCGGCTCGTCTCGCTGGATCCGGAGATCGCCATCAGCGAAATCTCCGACATTCTGCGCGACATCCGGCCAGGCGCCCTTGTCGTGCTCGGCATGGACCATCCCGTCATGATCGACAGGATTGTCGATAGCGGCATCCCGGCCGTCATCATCAACGGCATGGACCGGACGATGCGGCTCTCCTGCGTACTGCCCGACAACTGGTCCGCCGGCTGGCTCGCTGCGCAAAGGCTGCTTGCGGCCGGCCACCGCGAAATCGTGCACGTGACCATTCCCCACCGCCTGTCGTTGCGCCGGCGGCTCGAAGGCTTCCGGATCGCGCTGGAGGAGGCCGGGATGACCTTCGACGAAAACAGGCACCTCTTCGATCTCGGCCGCATGGGCCTGCAAGAGCCCGACACCACGCCGGCGATACGGCAGGCCATAAAGCAGGGACGTTTCGCCGACACGACCGCGTTCTTCTGCAGCACCGATCTGATCGCGATCAACGTCATGCAGGCTCTCGAAGCCAGCAGCCACGCGGTTCCGGAAGACTTCTCGATCATCGGGGTCGACGATATTGCCATCGCCCGGCACAGCCGCCCGCCACTGACGACGATGCGCATCGATCGGGGCGAACTTGGCCGCGCCGGAATCCAGCTTCTGCTGGAACGGATCAACGACCCCGAAATCAATGTGCGCCGGGTCAATCTCGGCGTCCGCCTGGTTGAACGTTCCACCGTCGCTGCGCCGAGAAGCACCCGTCACGCGAAAAGGGCGTGAGACAGCAGGGGGCGAACTCTGCCTGGAGAGAACCGCGATCGACGGCCGAAGACCCTGTTCATCGGAAACGTGCGCTGTAGAACGGTGCAGCCAACCACTCGGCCGCTCTGAAACGCAGCCTCACCTCGCGTGACATCGATTGTAGCTTCGTCACGTCTCACAAGGCATGTCACGCAACTGTCACGCGCAATAGATCAGCAAGACTGCTAAGAAGTAGAAAAAGCAATCATTGCTCGAGTGGCAACATGCCCCGATACCTCTTTCATATTCACCTGTCCGGCAGGATCAGTCGCGATGACCATGGGGCGTTTCACGCCAATGACAGTCAGGCGGTGACCAATGGCAGGTCGATCGCCGACAAGATCGCGGAAGACGACAGGCACCGTAGCGTCATCGTGACTGTCGAACGCGCAGGCGGCATTGTCCTGGCGCGCGTGACTGCCAGGCGGGCCATGCCACCCTGGCAATCTGCGAGTTCGAAATTCGAGCACGCCTGGAGAGAACTGGCCGGCCTTGACGTCAGCCAATTCCGCAGGGTGCGTTAATTCAACTCACGCCTTATCGACGCGAGCGCGGTGCCCCCCAATCGCGCGGGCGATGGTTCGCAAACGACGGCCGCCGATGATCCTCCGACCTACGCCGTGACAATGGTTGCCAGCACGCTGACGCAATCGCCAGATTTGACGAGGCCGGGGAAATGGCGAGCGACGAGGATGCCGTCCATCTTTGCCCTGATGTCCAGCGGTTCGTCGCCTGTGCGGCCGATCGGGTAGATCCGGGCCACGATTTCCCCGCTCTTCACCTGGTCGCCGAGATCGACGAACGGCTCGATGAGGCCGCTGTCCTCGGCAAAGCAAAAGCAATTTCCGTCGGGCATGTCGAGCCACGTGGTTTCTGCGCTTTCGACAGTGCCTTTCATGATGCCCGCCGCTTTCAGCACGTTGGAAACGCCCGTCTTGGCGATGGCAGCACTCCTCGCCGTCGCCGTGCCGCCGCCGCCAAGCTCGGTGGTGATGAAGACCTTGCCCATCTCCTCCGCGGCCGTGTCGTACATGCCGACGGCATCGATCTCCAGCATCTTCATCGACCACGGGGCGCCGAATGCCCTGACGAGGTCAAAGGATTTCTCCTCCTGTGCCTTGTCCGGCAGGATGTGGGCCGCGCAGAAGGGCAGGAAATCGAGCGTCTTTCCGCCGGAATGAAAGTCGAGCACGATATCGGCAAGCGGTAGCAGCGTGCGCTGAAAATAGTCGGCAATCTTCTGGGTCACTGTGCCGTCCGGCGCCCCCGGGAAACTGCGGTTCATGTTTCCCTTGTCGATCGGCGAGGTGCGGGCGCCGGCCAAAAAGGCCGGATAGTTCATCGCCGGCACGATGATGACGCGACCCGTTATCTCTTCGGCCTTCAGCGTGCGGGCGAGATCGAAGAGCGCAATCGGCCCCTCATATTCGTCGCCGTGGTTGCCGCCGGTGAGAAGGGCCGTCGGGCCCTCCCCGTTCTTCACGACCGTCACCGGGATCATTACCGAGCCCCAGGCGGAATCGTCGCGGCTGTAAGGCAGACGCAAGAAACCGTGATGAACGCCTTCGGCCGAAAAATCGACCGTAGAACTGATCGGCGAGGGACGAAGGTTGAGTTCCCGCATGGTTCAATCCTTCACGAAAAGCTTGCGCGGCACGTTGGCGAGGCACTCGACGCCGCTCTCGGTGATCAGGATGCTCTCGGTCGTCTCGAAGCCCATGTCCTCGAGCCAAAGCCCCGTCATGAAGTGGAAGGTCATGCCCGGCTTTAGTTCGCTCCGGTCGCCCGGACGCAGGCTCATCGTGCGCTCGCCCCAGTCCGGCGGATAGGAAACGCCGATGCCATAGCCCGTGCGGTTGTCCTTCACGATCCCGTACTTCTTGAGCACGGCGAAGAAGGCGTTGGCGATATCCTCGCAGGTATTGCCGGGTCGCGCTTTTTCGAGGCCTGCCTCCATGCCCTCCAGCGTGGCCTTTTCCGCGTCGATGAAGGCCTGCGTCGGTTTACCGAGGAAGACGGTGCGCGAGAGCGGCACGTGGTAACGGTGATAGCAGCCGGCAATCTCGAAGAAGGTGCCCTCGCCTGTCTTCATCGGCCGGTCGTCCCAGGTGAGGTGCGGTGCAGAGGCCTCCACGCCCGAGGGCAGTAGCGGCACGATCGCCGGATAATCGCCGCCGATGCCGTCAACGCCACGGGTTCCGGCATCATAGATTTCCGCGACCAGATCGCATTTGCGCATGCCGACCTCGATCTTGTTGAAGATGCGCTCATGCATCTTTTCGACGATCCTTGCGGCGTTGCGCATGTAGCCGATTTCCGCCTCGCTCTTGACCGCGCGCTGCCAATTGACGAGGGCGGTCGCGTCGATAAAGCGGGCGTTCGGCAGGTGCTTCACAAGCGACGCGAAGGCGGCGGCGGAGAACCAGTAATTGTCCATCTCCACGCCGATCGTCAGCTTGTCGAGGCCGCGTTCGGCAAGCTTGGCCGATAAGTAATCCATCGGGTGGCGCTCGGTGGACTGCACATAGTGGTCCGGATAGCCGATGATGTTTTCATGCTTGAGGTAGGCGGTGAACTTGGCGCCGTTGGCATCCTGGCCGCGGCCGTACCAGATCGGTTCACCCGTCGGCGGCACGACGACACATTGGTGCACGTAGAAGGACCAGCCGTCATAGCCGGTCAGCCAGTTCATGTTCGACGGATCGCTGACGATCAGCACGTCGATGCCCTTGGCCTCCATGGCTTTCCGCGTTTTTTGAAGACGCGTTTCATACTCCGGAAGTGAGAACTTCAGGTTCGCTTGTTTCATCGGTTTTTCCTCTATACCCGGCGAAAAGCCGGTCTCAACTCTCGAAGATCGTGCCGGTGCCCGTCGCAGCCGCGCGGGCGGCAGCAAGCGTTGCGATGGCCGTGTCCTGAATGCCCGTGCCGGTCAGGTCCGCCACGGTGATCTGCTCGGGGCCGCTGCGGCCCGGCTTGCGCCCGACAATTATCTCGCCGAGTTCGGGGAAGATCGCGCCCTCCGTCACGAGGCCCGCTTCGATGGCATGGTGGAGTTCACCGAGCCTGCGCGTCTGTTTGAGGCTGTCGGCGACGTAGAGGCCGACGCCGGTGACAATGGCGGGCTCGATCTCGTTTTTGTGCTCGGCGTCCGACCCCATGGCCGTGACATGCTGGCCAGGCTGGAGCCAGTCGGTCCGAAGTACCGGTGTTTCGGACGGCGTGGTGGTGACGATGATGTCGGCGCCATCGACAGCCGCGCGGCCGTCGGCCTCGGCACGAACCGGAAAGCCGAGCTTCACCGTCATGTCCGCTGCGGCGGCCTTAGCCTTTGTAACGTCTCTTGCCCAGATGCGCGCTTCGCGGATCGGCCGTACGAGGCTTAAGGCCTCAAGCTGCAACCTTGCCTGCATGCCGGCGCCGAAGATGGCGGCGACCTTGGCATCCGGGCGCGAAAGGTGCCGAGCCGCAACGGCGCCGGCCGCGGCGGTCCGCACATCCGTCAGGTAGCCGTTGTCGAGCAGTACGGCCTCTACCAGGCCAGTTTTCGTGGAAAGCAGGACCATCAGGCCGTTGGTGCTCGGCAGGCCGATCTTCGGATTGTCGAAGAAGCCAGGACTGATCTTGATGGCGAAACCGTCGAGACCGGGCACGTAAGCCGTCTTCACGTCCACCTCACCGCGCGCTTCGGGAATGTCGAGCCTCAGGATAGGCGGCATGGCGACCGCCTTGGTAGCAAGCGCGCGGAACGCGTCTTCCACACAGGCAATCGCTTCAAGATCGAGCGGAACGATGCGCCTCAGTTCTGCCTCGGTGAGAATCTTCATCGTGGTCATGCCGCTGCCTCCGCCAGCGGATCGACCCCGCCATTGATGACCCGCCGATGCAGGTCCATGTCGACATTGCGGCCGGAGAGGATAACTGCCACCGGCCCGTCCAGCCCGCCAAGCCGGCGGGAAAGCAGGGCTGCGATGCCGACCGCCCCTGCGCCCTCGATCACCTCGCGCTCCTCGCAATACGCATGCCGCATGCCGGCGGCGATCTCGTCTTCGGAAAGCAGGATCACGTCGTCGAGCAGTGCCCGGCACATCTCGAAGGTCACGGCATTGTCGAGGCCGATGCCGCCGCCAAGGGAATCGGCAAGACTTGCCAATTCCTCGACTTGCACGGGCCGCCCTGCGTCAAGGCTGGCCTTCATTGCAGCACCTCGCTCCATGGTGAGCCCGATCACGCGTGTCTTCGGCAAGCGTCCTTTCACGGCTGCGGCGACACCAGCCGCAAGCCCACCGCCGGAAAGCGGCACAAGCACCGTCGCCACGTCCGGCATCGCTTCAAGGATCTCCAGCCCGAGCGTGCCCTGGCCGGCAACGACAGCCCGGTTATCGAAGGGTGCCACCATGACGAGACCGTCTTCAGCAACCAGGCGATCCACCTCAAGCTGCGCTTCGTCCTGCGATTTGCCGACGATCCGGACATTGGCGCCGAGCCTGCGGATCTCCGACACCTTGTTGTCGGGCACAAGCCTGGACATGCAGATTGTCGCAATCGAACCTTCAGCCCTGGCGGCATGGGCGAGCGCCCGACCATGATTGCCGGTCGAGGCAGCGACGACACCCCTTGCCCGCTCCTCAGGCGTCAGCGAGAGCACGGCATTCGTGGCGCCGCGAAGCTTGAAGCTGCCCGTCGTCTGGTGGTGTTCGAGCTTGAGGCCGACAGGAACACCGCAGCGTTCGGATAGCGAAGACGAAGACAGGAAGGGTGTATGGAACACCCGGCCTTCGATGCGTCGGGCCGCCTGTTCGATATCGGCCAATGTCACGGCAAGGTTCGACATGGGCTAGTGGTCCGAATAGGCAAGCGTCATGAGACGGCCGAATTCCGGCCGCGCCGTCTCATTGCCGCAGAGGCGCAGACAGGCCCAGGCTGTGGCGAGATTGCTGGTCACGACCGGCTTGCCGATCGCCACCTCTATCTCCGCCGCCACACCCGCCGCCCGCACCGCCGTGCACGATATGAACAGCGCGTCGCTGTCTGGCGCCGTCGCCTGCTTTGCAAAGGCAACGATTTCGTCCGGGGAAATGCGCGCCATCTCCCGATCGTCATTAAGGCCAAGGCAAGTGAAACGTGCGATGTCGAAGCCGAGCGACACGAAATAGTCAGCCATCGGCTCGCTGGTCTCGATGGTGTAGGGCGTCAGCACCGAAACGCGCCTGGCGCCGAATGCCCTCAGGCCTGAGGCGGCGGCAGCAGTCGGCGTGACAACGGCGGCGCTCGGCTTGGCGGCGCGTACGGCCGCCTTCACTTCGGCGTCGCCGATGACGACGGAGGCGGAGGTGCAGGAATACATGACGACATCGAGAGGTTCGTCCGGCAGGATCAGCGCGGCGGCCGATGTCAGCGACGGCTGCATGGCGCGCAGGTTCTCCGGCGTTACCGGATTGGCATAGGGGATGCGGGTCGCGTAGACACCGATCCGCTCGTTTGCCACCATGCGCTGGAAGTCCACTTCCGTGGTGTGGTCGGTCGCCAGAATGATGAGGCCGACGCGCTTGTCCAGCGGACGCTCATCAAGCTTCGGCCTGCGTGATGCGAGCGTAAGATCGGACGTCGGCATCAGCGTTCCTCCACTCGGGCATACCGCTCTTCCAGCCAGCGCAGGAAGACGACGGAGATCAGGCTCATGATCAGGAAGAAGACCCCGACCAGCGTCATCGGCTCGATATAGCGATAGCTGCTGTTGGCCACGCTTTTCGCCTGGTTCATCAGCTCGAGCACGGTGATGGCGGAGAGCAGCGGCGTCTCCTTGAACATCGCGATCAGGTAGTTGGCGAGCGCCGGGATCATTGGCGGGATCGCCTGCGGCAGGATGACGTGGACCCAGGTCTGGCGGCCGGTTAGGTTCGTCGCCTTTGCCGCCTCCCATTGGCCGCGCGGCACGTTCTCGATGCCGGCGCGATAGACCTCGGCCGCATAGGTCCCATAGTGCAGCCCGAGACCGATGATGCCGGCGAGCATCGCCGGCAGGCGGATGCCGATATCCGGCAGCACGTAGAAGATGAAGTAGAGCTGGACGAGCAGCGGCGTGCCGCGAATGAACTCGACGATGAAGGCCGTGGCCTTCGCGATCGGTTTCGGCGCGGTCATGCGCAGGATGGCAAAGACAAGGCCGATGACGGCGGCGAGTGCTGCGCCGAAGACCGTCGCGAGAATGGTGATCTTCAGCCCCTCGAGGAGGGTTGGCATGATTTCCCAGACGAAATTCCAGTCCCATTCCATCGTCAGGTCCTCACGCCATCAAGGCCGCGGGTCACCCGGCGTTCCAGCCAGCGCATGCCGCTGGAGATGGCGAGCGCCATCAGGAAGTAGAGCACCAGGATCGTTGCGAAAGGAACGAGCGTACTGCCGGTCTGGGCGCGAACCACCTGCGCCTGGAACGTCATGTCGGTGAGCGAGATCAGCGAGACCACGGCTGTGCCCTTCAAGAGTTCGATCGCGTTGTTGCAGAAGGTCGGCAGCATAAGCGGCAGGGCCTGGGGCAAGATGACATGACGCATCGCCTGATGGCGCGAGAGATTGAGCGCTATGCAGGCCTCGCGCTGCTCGCGGCCGATCGCCTTGACCGCACCGCGCACAACCTCCGCCCCATAGGCTCCGACATTCAGCCCCAGCGCCAGCACGCCTGCCTGGAGTGGCGACAGCGTGACACCGGCAAACGGCAGTACGAAGTAGACCCAGAACAGCTGCACGAAGATCGACGTGCCGCGAAAGAATTCGATATAGGTGGTGGCAAGCGCGCGAACCACGAGAAAGCGGCTGACGCGCCCGAGACCGGCGACGAATGCCATGACGACGGCGAGCATCGAGCCGAGCACGGTGAGCTCAAGCGTCACGAGCGCGCCTTCAAGGATCAGCCCTATGTAACCAGACCAGTCGGTCATCGTTCTTCCAACTACGAGGGAGTGGACTGCCTCTCCCCGGCTCGGGAAGAGGCCGAATTGCCGCGGCGCTTACTTGGCGGCGCAGAGCTTTTCGCGGGTCGTCGACATCGCGGCTGCGGCCGAAAAGCCATAGGGCTCGATGATCTTGGCAAATTCGCCCGATTGCTTGAGCTTTGCCAGTTCCACGTCGAAGGCGTCTCGCAGGGCTTCCTCACCCTTCTTGAAGGCCGCGCCGTCGCAATAGACTGGAGCACCTTCAACCGGTGCCACGACTTCGACGCTGGGGTCGTTCGCCTTGGAGACAAGAGCGTTGATCGACAGCACCGGGAGCGAATAGACGTCGATACGGCCGTCCTGCAGCATCTTCAGCCCGCTTTGGCCATCCGGCACGACAATGACGCGGTCGCGCGGGACGCCGGCTTCGAGCGCGAGTTTCTCTTCCGTGCCGCCGCCCGGCGCACCGATCTTGGCATCCGGATTGTCGGCGATATCCTTGTAGCTCTTGAAGCCGAGCGGGTTGCCTTTCTTCAGCGCGAAGGCTTCCGCGTCACAAAGGATCGGTTCGGAATAGGCAACCGCACTGCAACGCTCCGGCTTCATGAAAAGACCGGCAGTGATGACGTCGTGGCGGCCGGCCTGCAGGCCCGGGATCATCGCACCGTATTCCGAGATCGAGGCGACGATGTCCTCGACCCCGAGGCGTTTGAAGACCTCTCGTGCAACGTCCGGAGCCGCGCCGGAAACCTTGCCGTCGGCGGCAACTGCCGTAAAGGGCGGCTCGTTGGCGATGGCAACGCGGGCGAAACCCTGTTCCTTCAGTTCCTCAAGCTTGCCGTCGGCCCAGGCTGGTGCTGCGGCGAGCATTGCCGTCAGGGCGCCCGTGCTGGCGGTTATGGTCAAAAAGGTTCTCATGCTCATCGTTCCGAACTCCTCTGGCTGTCCCTGGTTTTTGTTTGGAGCCTTGTTTCCGGGCGGCAAAGCCGCTCAGACGCGGTGCCCTGCCGCGATGATCTTGCGCAGGAAGGTCTGCGTGCGTTCCTGCTTGGGTGCGCGGAAAATCTCGTCGGGCTTGCCCTCCTCGACGATTCTGCCGCGGTCGAAAAAGAGAATGCGGTCGGCAAAATCATGGGCGAAGCCCATCTCATGCGTGACGAGCAGCATGGTCATGTCTGTTTCGACCGCGAGCTTGCGCATGACATTCAGCACTTCTTCGACGAGTTCCGGGTCGAGCGCCGAGGTCACCTCGTCAAACAGCATGATCTTTGGCGAAAGAGCCAGCGCCCTGGCGATCGCAACGCGCTGCTTCTGTCCGCCGGACAGTTGCGCCGGCATGCTCTTTGCCTTGTCGGCCATGCCCACCATGTCGAGAAGCTCCATCGCCCGCTTCTCCGCCGCGGCCTTCGCCATGCCTTTCGTCAGCATCGGCGCCAGCGTGACGTTGTCGAGCACGCACTTGTGCGGGAAGAGATTGAAGTGCTGGAAGACCATGCCGATCTTCTCGCGCATCTTGTGCAGATGGCGGTCATCGGCCGGCGCGAGACTGCCGTTCTTCGGCATGTGATAGAGCTGGTCGCCGTCGACCTCGATATGGCCGGCGCTGATCGCCTCCAATGTCATGAGAATGCGCAGGATCGTTGTCTTGCCCGATCCCGAGGGACCGATCAGCGCCAGCTTTTCGCCCGGCAGCACGTCCATCGACAGACCGTCGAGTACGGTCAAGGGACCGTAGCGTTTGGTGATGTTGTCGATGCGGATGATCGGCGCTGCCATGCATGTCTCTCCCTATTGAGACAAGTGATGACGCAACGATGCGCGGCAATCAAAATCATGTCAATGTCAATAATAATATCAGTACAATTATTCTGACATCGCCCATTTGTAAGGCAGATCACTCAAATCGCGAGCAACAGTGCTTCCGGATTTCCGCTGGCGAGCGAGGCGAGAATGCCAAGGCCGGTGCGCAATTCCTGCTCGGTGGTCGAGCCGAGCGAGATGCGCACCGCCGGCTGCCAGCCCTGGTCGGCCGTGCGGAACGAAGAGCCGGGCGCTATCGCCACACCGCGCAGACGCGCCTGGGATACGAAGCCATCTTCCGTATGCCCTTCCGGCAACGGCAGCCACACATGCAAGCTCTGTGGATGGGTATAATAGGGCAAGCCGGCGAGCGCCTCCTCGGCGATCGCGTGACGAACGCCAAGTGCCCGGCGCTGCCAATTGACAAGTTCCATCGCCGTGCCGTCGCTGACCCAGAGGGTCGCGATCTCGGCGATCGAAGGCGTCGCCATCCAGTTGGAGACGAGATGGCGGTTGGCAACCGCTGCGACATAACGATCCGGGGCGGCAAGATAGCCGATGCGCAGGCCCGGTACCGTGATCTTCGTGAAGCTGGTGACGTAGAGGGTGCGTTCCGGCGCATAGGCCGCAATCGGCGGCGCCCGACCTTCCACAAGCGGCCCCAGGATGTCGTTCTCGATGATCGCGATATCGTGGCGCCGTGCGACGTCGGCAAGCGCCTGCCGGCGCTCAGGCCCCATCAAGGCGGCGGTCGGATTGATCACCGAGGGCTGGAGAAAGACGGCGCGGATGACGCCCGTGCGACAGGCCTCATCCAGCGCCTCGGGGATCATGCCTTCGCGATCGATCGGCAAGCCCTCGAGATGAAGGCCAAGATAGCTGGATAGCGGTACGAGCGTATGGTGGCTGATCGCTTCCGTCGCAACGGTCGAGCCTGGCGGAGCAACACTCATCAGCGCCACTGTCATGCCCGAGGTGGCGCCGTTGGTGAGGCTGATATTGAGCGGGGACACCTCCAGTCCACAACGCGACAGCCATTCGGCTGCGACATTGCGATGGCGCGGGAAAACCATGTTGGGCCGGAAGGAAAGCGCCGAACTCGACGGAAGGTTTTCCGCCAGCCAGCCGAAGGCTCCGCGCATGCGCTCCAGATGCAACTGTTCGCACACGGGTTTGAGGATCGAAAGGTCGACAAGCTCGCCAAGACGCTCGGGCAGATAGGGCGGCTCAGGCTCTTTCGGCCTTGTCTGCACGAAGGAGCCGCGACCGATTTCACCGGAAATGAGCCCCCGTCGGATCAGCTCGTCATAGGCACGACTGACGGTCTGCACAGAAAGCTTCAGGTCGTCTGCGAGCTTGCGATGGGGCAGAAGGCGCGTCCCGTTCGGCAAGTGCCCTTCCTGGATGGCGCGAGCGATCTGTTCGGCGAGAGAGAGATAAGCCGGCCGGCGCAACTGGGATATATCGGGTCGCCAATTTGTCATGATTTTAACAGTGCTCAAAATCAGTTCAATTGACAACGCCAAAATGGTTTCCCATTGTCTTTTCCTCCACTTTGACACGCCCGGAGGGCGCCCTGAATGAAACTCGACGCCATCGACCTGCGTATCCTGGAGGCGATCCAGGAGAACGGGCGCATCACCAAGCTGGCGCTGGCGGAGCGGGCGGGTCTCTCACCAACGCCCTGCTGGCTGCGCCTGCGCAAACTTGAGAAGGCGGGCATCGTCGCCGGCTATCACGCCCGCGTTGCCGTCAGACGCGTTGCGCCTGTTGCCAGCGTCATGATGGAGGTGACGCTCGCCAATCATCGGCAAGTGGATTTCGAACGCTTCGAACGGGCTGTGGCGACAACGCCCGAAATCGTTGCCTGCTGGTCGGTCGGCGGTGGCGTCGACTACATCTTGAAGATCGTGGCGCGTGACATCGACGCCTACCAGCGCCTTGTCGACAGCCTGCTCAACCGCGAACTCGGCATCGACCGCTACTTCACCTACATCGTCACCAAGACGGTGAAGGAGGAGACTGTGCTTCCGCTGGAGACGTTGCTTCCCGCCTCCGAATAGAGAGATTGTCTACGGCCGGCCCCATCTTTGGCCAAAGTCTCTGACGCCTACCCCGGCAATAGACAATCTGTCCCTCGCCCTCTGGCAGACTTCCTCCAGACAACAGGAGGAGGCCGCCATGACCGCCGTATTTGCCCGCACGACCTTTCACGACGCGCTTGCCCGCCTTGCCGATCCTCATCTGCTCAGGGAACTCGCCTATGTCGGCGGTCGGTGGATCTCTGGCCGTGACGGCGCAAGCTTCAAGGTGACGGATCCCGCCTCGGCGGCGACGCTTGCCTGGGTCGCCGCCCTTGATGGTGAGCAGACCGGGGAGGCCATTTCGGCGGCGAGTGACGCGCTGCCCGCCTGGCGCAGCATGCTGCCGCAGCAGCGCGCCGCGATCCTGCGCAAGTGGCACGACCTGATGCTGGAGGCGCGCGAGGATCTTGCCCTCTTGATGAGCCTGGAGCAGGGCAAGCCCATTGCCGAGTCCCGCAGCGAGATCGACTACGCGGCCTCCTTCATCGAATGGTACGCGGAGGAAGGAAAGCGGCTGAATGCGGAAAGCGTCACCAGCCATCTGCCCGGAGCAGAGATGATCGTGCGGCGCGAGGCGCTCGGCGTCGTCGGGATCGTAACGCCGTGGAACTTCCCCTCCGCCATGATCACACGCAAGGCCGCGGCTGCGCTCGCGGCTGGCTGCACGGTGGTCGCGCATCCCTCCAGCGAAACACCGCTTTCGGCACTCGCCCTTGCCGAACTCGGCGAACGGGCCGGAATTCCCGCGGGGGTCTTCAATGTGGTGACCGGAGACGCCGCCACCATCGTCGGCCGCATGAATACGGATCCGCGCATTCGCGCCATGAGCTTCACCGGCTCGACGCAGATCGGCAAACTGATTGCAGGCCAGTGCGCGGAGACCATGAAGCGGCTGGTCATGGAACTCGGCGGCCATGCGCCGCTGATCGTGTTCGCCGACGCCGATGTGGAGAAGGCAGCCGACATCGCCGTCGCCGCGAAGTTCGCGACCTCCGGCCAGGATTGCCTCGCCGCCAATCGCATCTATGTCGAACGGCCCGTCGTTGCTGCTTTCACCAAGGCGTTTCAGGTTCGCATCGAAGCGCTGAAGGTTGCCCCGGGCCTCGAACCAGAAGCAGAGATCGGTCCCCTGATGCACGAGCGTGCCGTCGCCAAGGTGGAAGAACAGGTCGCCGATGCGTTGAAACGCGGCGCGAACGTCCTCACCGGTGGCAAGCGCCACAAGGCAGGCCCTCTGTTCTTCGAGCCGACCCTTTTGACGGATGTACCGGACGATGCGCTGATCATGCGTGAGGAGACCTTCGGCCCGGTTGCCGCCGTCTCCGCCTTCGACACCGAGAGCGAAGTGATCGCCCGGGCAAACGACACCGAATACGGCCTCGTCGCCTATGTCGTCACCGAAAACGGCGCACGCCAGATGCGTCTTGCGCGAGCTTTGGAATACGGCATGGTTGCGATCAATCGGGTGAAAATCACCGGCGGACCGATCCCCTTCGGCGGCTGGAAACAATCGGGCCTTGGCCGCGAAGGCTCCCGCCACGGCATCGAGGCCTTCACAGAACTCAAATATCTCTGCATCGACACGGCCGCCTGAACGCGCGCGCCACATTTCATACGGGAAAGGAAAGACCATGCTCGAAAAAAGCAACGAACTCAGCGCCTGGGACCGTGATCACTTCTTCCACCCCTCCACGCATATGGGCATGCATGCGCGTGGCGAAACACCGACCCGGGTGATCGGCGGCGGCGAAGGTGTGTACATTACCGACACCAGCGGCAGAACGAGCCTCGATGCTTTTGCCGGTCTTTACTGCGTCAATGTCGGCTACGGCCGGCAGAAGATCGCCGACGCGATCGCCGAGCAGGCGAAGAATCTCGCCTACTATCACGCCTATGTCGGCCATGGCACGGAAGCCTCGATCACGCTCTCGAAGATGATTATCGACCGCGCGCCGGAGGGCATGAGCCGCGTCTATTTCGGTCTTTCAGGCTCCGATGCAAACGAGACCAACATCAAGCTGATCTGGTACTGCAACAACATCCTCGGTCGGCCGGACAAAAAGAAGATCATCTCTCGCCGGCGCGGCTATCACGGCTCCGGCGTGATGACGGGCTCGCTGACCGGACTGCATCTCTTCCATACCGCGTTTGACCTGCCCCGCGCACCGATCCTGCACACGGAAGCACCCTACTTCTTCCGCCGTCCGGATCGCTCGATGGATGAAGAGCACTTCTCGCAATATTGCGCCGACAAGCTTGAGGAAATGATCCTCGGCGAAGGCCCGGAGACGATCGCCGCCTTTATCGGTGAGCCGATCCTCGGTACGGGCGGTATCGTGCCGCCGCCGAAGGGTTACTGGCAGAAGATCCAGGCCGTGCTCGAAAAATACGACATCCTGCTCGTCGCCGACGAGGTAGTGACCGGGTTCGGGCGTCTCGGCACGATGTTCGGATCCGACCACTATGGCATGAAGCCCGACCTCATCACCATCGCCAAGGGTCTGACCTCGGCCTACGCACCGCTTTCCGGCACGATCGTATCGGACAAGATGTGGCAGGTGCTGGTGCAAGGCTCCGACGAACTGGGCGCGATCGGCCACGGCTGGACCTATTCCGCCCATCCGATCTGCGCCGCCGCGGGCGTTGCCAATCTCGAACTGATCGACGAGTTGCGCCTGGTTGAGAACGCCGGCAGCACCGGCACCTACTTCCGCGCGGAGTTGACGAAGGCGCTCGCCAATCACAGGCATGTGGGCGAGGTGCGTGGCGATGGCCTGATGGCCGCAATCGAGTTCGTTGAGGACAAGGACGACCGGGTCTTTTTCGATCCGGTAAAGAAGATCGGCCCGCAAGTGGCGGCCGC
The DNA here is from genome assembly GCF_000799055.1 of Ensifer sp. ZNC0028. NCBI lineage: Bacteria > Pseudomonadati > Pseudomonadota > Alphaproteobacteria > Hyphomicrobiales > Rhizobiaceae > Ensifer > Ensifer sp. ZNC0028. The sequence goes on along the minus strand of NZ_JTLA01000048.1, from coordinate 1,654 downwards.
CCTGCTTGAGCGCGGCGTCATCGGCCGCGCCATGCCTCAAGGCGATATCCTCGGCTTTGCGCCACCGCTTTGCCTCACCATGGACGAGGCCGACATTGTCGTCAAAGCGGCGGCCGAGGCCGTCACGTCAGTCCTGGGCAAAGCATAGGCGCAGAGCAGCCATAGATGCCTCAGTCTTGAACCCTGTCGTCGATGGGGCGGGCAACTCCCGCGCCATCGACGACTGCCAGGCCTGCAGTGAGGTTGAAGCGTCGACGGCGAGCGTGAATGTGGATCCCCGCGGATATCGAGCCGAGCTGCCCCGACAACGGCTGCGAGAACGACGAGGCAATTCGTATACCCTATTGGATCGGCATCGAAAATCGGCCGGCGAGTCGTGTTGACTCTGGCCTTCACTCGGTTGAAAAAAGGGCGATCTTAAAAAAAGGATTACTAATGCCTGAAGAAAACACGACGCCAGCCACCCTGGTTGCCGAGGGCTCAGCGACTGTGCACACACCTGAACGCGCAAAGCGAAGCACAGCAAAACGTCAAAAAGCGGCCGGGGAAACGAAGAGCGCGACTTCGAAGGCAACAGCATCAAAACCCTCCGCCAAGTCCAGAAAATTCAGCGAACAAGAAAAACTCGAGAAGCTCAAGCAGATCGGGGCACAGGTCGCTGACGGCGCGAGTACGATGAAAGACGCGATCAAAAGCGCGGGAATATCCGAGCAAACCTACTATAACTGGAAGGGTAGCTTGAAGGCGGATGATCAGCCGAGCAGCAAATCCGCTTCGGCCGGCGACGAGTTTGCTGAACTCGTGCAGCTCGAGGCCGAGAACCAGAAGCTGCGAAAGCTCTTGGCGGAAAAGTTGCGCGCGGAGAATGCCGAGTTGCGCAAGAAGCTTGGCATCGATTGAGGCAGGGAGAAGCCACGCGCTGAGCGCTGTGGCTCCACTGCTCCTTTGGCGGTCGGCTGTGATCCAAGCACCTGACTTTGTGCAACCAGTCGTGCCGCAGCATTTCGATCCACATTGGGTTCAAACTATATGAAAACGCCACAACGCAGGTTCGTTGTTGAGTTCAAATCCGGCCGCCGTCAGCCAAAAGTGCCAACGGGTTCGATATGGGGAAACACCGACCTCAAGACCCTCGCGCGCGAGATTGAAACCGAATCGGCTCATCTGTTCGGCCACCGGGAATTGGGCGGCAACGGTGGTACTGATCACGCCGCTGATGCTGATGTTCCGAGTTTTGTGGAAGAACCGGCCGTCGCGACAGCCTCCGATCCAGCCCATGCAGTGGCTGACCCGGTGGCTGGCGCACAGTCAGATGACGAAGTCGCTGATTCCGCGTCCGCCCCGCTCATGGTCGCCAAGACCCGCAGCGCGCCAAAGCAGACGTCCAGGAAGAAAGCTTCCCGCCCAGCGCCGACTACAACTTTGGCATCCGTTGGCGAGGACCCGGATCCACAATCAAGATCGACGCCAACGACGTCTCTCGAAGAACTGGCCGCACTTGATGCGGAAAACAGTCGCCTTCGAAAATTGTTGGCGAATCAGCTCCGTCTGCAGAACGCGACGCTCAAGAGAATGCTGGAGCGGTTTTAGCTTCCGACTTTTATCTCTCGCTGGAGCGACCGTTTGCGCTGAATGCCATCCTGCGCGATGTCAT
>NZ_JTLA01000047.1:0-1268 GCF_000799055.1 Ensifer sp. ZNC0028 | reverse complement strand
GGCTGACGCTGACGATCGCAGCCCTTGCCTTCGTCGCGCTGTTTCTGCTTTTGCCGCTTGCCGCCGTCTTCACCGAGGCGCTGCGCAAGGGCGTGACCGAATTCGTGCTGGCGCTTGGCGATGCCGAGACGTTTTCCGCCATCCGCCTGACGCTGATCGTTGCCGCCATCGCCGTGCCGCTCAACCTCGTCTTCGGCGTCGCCGCCGCCTGGGCGATCGCCAAGTTCGAGTTCAAGGGCAAAGCCTTCCTGACGACGCTGATCGACCTGCCGTTCTCGGTCTCGCCGGTTATCTCCGGCCTCGTCTTCGTGCTTCTGTTCGGCTCGCACAGTCTGCTTGGCCCCTGGCTGCAGAGCCACGGCATCCAGATCCTGTTTGCCGTGCCCGGCCTGGTGCTTGCCACCGTCTTCGTCACCTTCCCCTTCGTCGCCCGCGAGTTGATCCCGCTGATGCAGGAACAGGGATCGAGCGACGAGGAAGCGGCACTTTCCTTGGGAGCATCCGGCTGGCAGACCTTCTGGCATGTGACCCTGCCCAACATCAAATGGGGGCTGCTTTACGGCGTGCTTTTGTGCAACGCCCGCGCCATGGGCGAGTTCGGCGCCGTGTCGGTGGTGTCCGGCCACATCCGCGGCGAGACCAACACCATGCCGTTGCAGGTGGAAATCCTCTATAATGAATACAACTTCGTCGCCGCCTTCGCGGTGGCGGCGTTGCTGGCGCTGCTGGCGCTGATCACCCTGATTTTGAAGACGGCGCTGGAGATCCGCTACAGCGCCGAGATCGCCGCCAGCCGCAGACACTGACCAGCATTCGAAAGGTATCGCCATGGACGTGCGCGTTCACAACATCCGCAAGGAATTCGGCCGCTTCCCGGCGCTCGACGACGTCTCGCTCGACATCCGCTCCGGCGAGCTGATCGCGCTGCTCGGCCCCTCCGGCTCCGGCAAGACGACGCTGCTCAGGCTCGTCGCCGGTCTCGAAAGCCCGACCGAAGGCACGATCTTCTTCGGCGACGAGGATGCCTCGCAAAAGACCGTGCAGGAACGCAACATCGGCTTCGTCTTCCAGCACTATGCCCTGTTCCGCCACATGACCGTGCTCGACAACGTCGCCTTCGGCCTGAAGGTGCGTCCGGCCAATCGCCGGCCGCCGGCCGCCGAGATCCGCAAACGCGCGCTCGACCTTCTCGACCTCGTCCAGCTCTCCGGCCTCGACAAGCGCTATCCGGCGCAGCTGTCGGGCGGCCAGCGCCAGCGCGTGGCGCT
>NZ_JTLA01000046.1:0-112369 GCF_000799055.1 Ensifer sp. ZNC0028 | reverse complement strand
CTCATCCGCCTGCCGGCACCTTCTCCCCGCAAGCGGGGCGAAGGGAGCTTTGCCGCACTCTTTCGCCCAGCCACATACGCCGGCCACGCGCCGGATCGATGTCAACTCATGCGCGAGCCGCGCTTAGGGCACGTCCCCTCGCCCCGCCTGCGGGGAGAGGGCTAGGGTGAGGGGCATTCTTTTGAATGCACGCTAGCCCCACCAAATCAACCTGGGAAAAACGAAAAGGCCGCCTCGTCCTTCATGACGGGCGGCCTTTCGAAACTAAGGCGATGCCAGAGGCATCGCCTGCTGGTTGGCTTGTGGCCAACCATGCCCGCGAGCCTGAGGAGGAGGAGTGCTCGAGCGGGCGTCTACTGTTCCGAAGCTGACCACCCTTGAGGGAGGAGGAGAACAGAGTGACCAACTATTCTCGGAACCGCAGCTTTTTGAACCACCGGATGTTCGTCCGTGTTCGTTGAGGCGGCTTATAAACTATTATTCCGATAGAGAAAGAGTTTTCTGAGCATGGGTGCCATGCGCTGAGCGCATATGTATGGTAAATGGGCAATTGCTCTCTTACCGCAGCACAACTGCAGCTTTGCACCAATCGCGGATCAGGCCGCCATCGCAGGATATCGCCTCTTTCCTCCAAAGGGCCGTTTCCGCTAACATGGCCCATCTTTTCCCGCGGTTTGCCGCTCAATCTACCGGAATTCCCTCATGTTTCAGTCTTTTGAAGTCACCTCCACGCCGCAGTTCGGCAAGGAGCGCACCGAAGCCCTGCGCGCGTCCTTCGCGGCCCTCGGCATCGACGGCTTTCTCGTGCCGCGCGCCGACGAGTTCCAGGGCGAATACGTGCCGGCCTCGTCCGAGCGCCTGTCCTGGCTGACCGGCTTCACCGGTTCGGCCGGCGTCGCCCTCATCACGAAGCGTGAAGCCGTCGTCTTCGTCGATGGCCGCTACGTCACCCAATTGAAGGAACAGGTCGATGGCGCCGTCTTTACCGGTGGCGACCTCATCGGCGAGCCACCGCATCTCTGGCTCGAAAACCATGGAACCAAGGGCTTCAAGCTCGGCATCGATCCCTGGGTTCACACCGGTGCGGAAGTCCGCCGGCTGGAAAAGGCGCTCGCCACCCTCGGCGGTTCGCTCGTCTTCCTCGATCACAACCCGCTCGACAGGATCTGGACGAACCGTCCGGCTGCCCCGCTCGGCAAGGTGACGATCCAGCCGATCGAGCATGCGGGCACGCTCGCCAAGGACAAGATCGCGACGATCGCAGCCGGCCTTTCCAAGGCGGGCGCCGAAGCCGTCGTGCTGACCGACCCCTCCTCCGTCGCCTGGACCTTCAACATCCGCGGCTCCGACGTGCCGCACACGCCGCATCCGCTGGCTCGCGCGATCATCCACGCCGACGGTCGCGCCGAGCTTTTCCTCGACAAGCGCAAGACCGGCATCGAGCAGGAAGCCTATCTCACCCAGATCGCCGAGATCGTCGCACCGTCGACCTTCGACGATCGCTTGGCCGCACTCGGCACTGCCGGCGCGTCTGTCATGATCGATCCGGACCTCGCGTCCTTCGCCATTTCCGAGCTGATCCGCGCCAAGGGCGGCAAGATCGTCGAGGCGGTCGATCCCGCCCGCCTGCCCCGCGCCCAGAAGAACATGGCCGAAATCGAAGGCTCGACCCGCGCCCATCTGCAGGATGGCGCCGCCATGGTCGAGTTCCTCGCCTGGCTCGACGGCCAGCAGCCGGGCACGGTGACCGAGATCGCTGCCACCAACCAGCTGGAAGCGGCGCGCACCACCGTCGGCGAGCGCATGCAGAACCCGCTGAAGGACATCTCCTTCGACACGATCTCCGGCGCCGGCGCGCATGCGGCGATCATGCACTACCGCGTCAACACCGCCACCGACCAGGCAATCGAGGCGGGCACCATGTTCCTGATCGATTCCGGCGCGCAATACATCAACGGCACCACCGACATCACCCGTACGGTCGCCATCGGCGCGGTACCGGAAGAGCAGAAGCGCTTCTTCACCCTGGTGCTGAAGGGTATGATCGCGATCAGCACGGCGCGTTTCCCCAAGGGTTCGCGCGGCGTCGATCTTGATCCCTTGGCCCGCATCGCGCTCTGGAAGGCGGGCGCCGATTATGCCCACGGCACCGGTCACGGCGTCGGCTCCTATCTCTCGGTGCATGAGGGGCCGCAGCGCATCGCCCGTCTTTCGACGCAGGAACTGCTGGCCGGCATGATCCTCTCCAACGAGCCCGGCTACTACCGCCCCGGCGCCTTCGGCATCCGCATCGAAAACCTCATCGTCGTGCAGCCGGCAACGATGGTCGACGGTGGCGACCTGCCGATGCTCGGCTTCGACACGATCACCTACTGCCCGATCGACCGCCGCCTGGTGCTGCCGGCGCTGTTGACCGACGAGGAACTCGCCTGGTTCAACGCCTACCATGCCGAGACGCGCGAAAAGCTGACGCCGCTGCTGGCGAGCGACGAGACCCGCGCCTGGCTGAAGGCCGCAACGGAAGCGCTCTCACGCTGAGTCAGTCGCCGACCGACACAATAAAAAACGCCGCGCTCCTTGAGCGCGGCGTTTTTGCTTTCCCGATACCGGGCGCTTATTGGCCCTACATCACCAGGTGGCGGATCACCATCACCACGACCCAGCCGATGACAAGCATGCGCAGCGTCGAGAGGTTCAGCCCGAGCGCGATGGCAAAGGCGATGAACATGGCGATCGTGACGTCGAGCCCGCCATAGACGAAGGCCGGCGCCACGAGCGTGGTGAGAACGGCCGCCGGAACGGCGTTCAGCGCCGCCTCCAGACGCGGCGGAATCTGCTTCATCTGGGTGATCAGGATGTAGCCGCCGACACGCGTCAGGAAGGTCGCAACGGCCGCCGCGACGATCAGGTAGATGAGGTTCAGGTGCTGCGGATCCATCGTCATGCCTCCTTCTCGACAGCCGGCGCTGCAGCCTGCCCGCTTGGCGGCAGGATGGCGGCCAGCAAGATGCCGGCGAGCGCGCCGATGCTGACATGCCAGGGCGAGCCGACGAAATGCATGCCGGCGACGGAAGCCAGCCCCGAGACGATGACAATCGGCAGGAAGCGGTCGCGCTTGCGGAAGCCCATGACCAGGCCCATGAAATAGACCGGCAGCAGGACATCGAGGCCGATTGCCTTGGGATCGCCGATCATCTGCCCGAAGATCGCGCCGACCAGCGTGTTGATGATCCAGGGAACGTAGATGATCAGCCCGAAGCCGAGATACCAGGCAAAGGTGATCGGCAAGCCGCGCTCGCCGCGCTTCTCGGTCTCGGCATATTGCGGATCGACCAGCAGGAAGAAGGCGAGGAACTTCTGCCCGAAGGTGAAGTGCCGGACATATTTGGCGATCGAGGCCGAATAGAGCACGTGGCGGAAGTTGACCGCAAAGACCGAGAGCACCACCAGCCAGGGCTGGACGTGGTTGCCGAAGAGCTCGATGCCGACCATCTGGCTGGCGCCGGCATATACGGTCGCACTCATGAACACCGCATCGGCAATGGTGAAGCCGTTGTCGACCGCAAGCGCCCCGAACAGCGCGCCAAAGGGCGATGCTGCCAGCATGATGGGAAAGCCGCCGCGGACCCCTTCCCAGAATTCATCTTTTTTCATGGAAACCTCCGCCGGCCGGGGCGATGACGCGCCGCGCGGCCGGTGCCGGACTGATAGGCGCTTGCGCCCCCGGCAACAATTCAAATGCGCTGATACAATGATTGAATTTTATGATGCCTCGGCGAACGAGGCTTGAACAAAAGGCGCACCGATCAAGAAACCGGTACGCTTTGTCGCTTGGAACATGCGGCCGGCGCGGGTCAGCTACCGCCTACTTCTTGACCTGGAACGTATGCTCGATACCGGGGAAGCTACGCGCCTTCACCTCGTTGGCATACGCCTCGGCCGCCTTGGAGATCGCCGGCGCCAGTTCAGCGAAATGCTTGACGAAGCGCGGCTTGAAGTCGTTGAAGAGGCCGAGCATGTCGTCGGAGACGAGGATCTGGCCGTCGCAGGCGGGCGATGCGCCGATACCGATCGTCGGCGAGCGCAGCTCGGCGGTAATCTCGCGGGCGACCGGCTCGACCGTGCCCTCGATGACGATGCCAAACGCGCCGGCATCGTCGATCGCCTTGGCGTCGCGGCGGATCTTTGCCACTTCCTTGTCGTTGCGGCCGACCGAACGATAGCCGCCTGTGGTGTTGACCAGTTGCGGCATCAACCCGACATGGCCAAGCACCGGAATGCCGCGGCTGACGAGAAACTCGACCGTCTCGGCCATCTCGGCGCCACCCTCGAGCTTCACCGCGCTGCAGCCGGTTTCCTTGAGGATGCGGGCTGCGCTGCGGAACGCCTGCTCCTTCGATTCCTGGTAGGAGCCGAAGGGCATGTCGATGACGACGCAGGACTGCTGCGAGCCGCGCATCACCGCCTGGCCATGGGCGATCATCATTTCCAGCGTCACGCCGACGGTGGTGTCGAGCCCATAGAGCACCATGCCGACGGAATCGCCGACCAGCAGGAAATCCACATGCGGATCGAGCAGCCGGGCGATCGGCGTCGTGTAGGCCGTCAGGCTGACGATCGGGCGTTGGCCCTTCAGCGCTTCGATGTTGGCAGGGCTGAGGCGGCGCTTCTGTGACTGCACGCTCATGTCAGGCAACCTTTGCAAAGGACGCGGATTTCGGGGCGATGACACGGTTGTCGAGCAACTTCGTCGTGCCGAAGCGGACGAAGAGAAGCAGCAGCACCGGCTGGTCGCCGATCGTTTCGATCGTCTCCAGCGTCTCGGGATCGCGGACTGCCACGACCTCGGGCTTCGCCAGCGGCTCGCTCGCGAGAAACGCGGTCACGGCCTTTTCGAGTGCCGCGACATCGCAGACGCCGGATGCGACGAGACGGGCCGCCTCATCGAGCGCCTTCGGCACGATCGCCGCCGCACGCCGCTCTTCCGCCGTCAGATAGACATTGCGCGACGAGCAGGCGAGCCCGTCGGCCTCGCGCACCGTCGGCACGCCGATGACGGTGACCGGTTGGGCCAGGTCTTCCACCATGCGGCGGATGATCTGCAACTGCTGGAAATCCTTCTCGCCGAAATAAGCGCGATCGGGCCCGACGATGTTGAAGAGCTTGGTGACGACCGTGGCGACACCGGCGAAATGGCCGGGGCGCACCGAGCCCTCGAGCTCGCTGCCGAGCGTCGGCACGTCGACCACCGTCTCCATCGGCCGCGGATACATGTCGGCAACACCCGGCGCAAACAGATAGTCGACGCTGCCCGCTTCGAGCATCGCCTGGTCGCGGGCGAGATCGCGCGGATATTTGGAAAGATCCTCGTTGGCGCCGAACTGCAGCGGATTGACAAAGATGCTGGCGACGACGATGTCGTTTTCCTCGCGGGCCCGGCGCATCAGCTCCATATGGCCGACATGCAGGTAGCCCATGGTCGGCACGAAGCCGACGGTCTTGCCTGCGCGGCGATGTTCCGCAAGCGCTGCACGCAGCTCGGCGATGGTGGTGAAAGTCTTCATCTCCGGACCCTCCAATCCGCGCCGGCGCCCTGCCCTTTGGGGTGCTGGCGCGCTGCCTTCGCAGATGGCCGCGACCTGCTCCACGAAAAGGCATTTGCATAAAATTCGGCTGCAATCCTCTATCTTGTGCAGCGCAAAAAAACAATCGGATTGATGACAGGTTGATGACGCGCGGCCGCGCTTGACTTCCCCCGACAGCCTGTCACGGTTGGCCATTGATGCCACCTGCAACCCACGCTGGAGAGCGAGATGAAACCCTGCCTGCGCCTTCTCAGCCTTCTTGTCCCGACGCTTGCCTTCGCCGCGGCCGCCGAAGCCAAAATCCCGCTCGTCAACGCCACCTGCCCCGGCAAGATCGAGGTCCATGCCGACGAAGGCGGCCCGATCTACATCAATGGCAAGGAAGCCAAGCTGAAAGTGTTCAACGAGAACTACTACGAGGCCAAGGGCGCCGGCGTTACCATCTCGCTCAGCATCAATCCCGATGGCTCGCCGAGCGTGTCCTACACCGGCAAGGGCGGCGCCAATGGTGTGTGCACTGTGAAGTAGGAGAACTCCTTGGCTGGTGTTCTTCACCGACCTCCGGCGCGGACAAACTGCCGTTCAATCGAAGTCGAATACAGCACCGTGGGCTCGCCCGCCGATCTCTTCGGAGCGATGCCAGCCGAGCCAGATCGGCTCCGAGATAGAGCCGTTGCGGATCAATGCAGCGAGTATCCGTTCGGCGAGCCTTTCTGGCTGTGGAACGAGTTTCCGATCATTGATGAAACAATCGAGCCGGGTGTGTTTATGGAAGCCCTCCGCAGCTATACGAGGGCGCGAAGCAAAGAACCGAGCCACCGGTGTCGCGAGCGAGCCGCCACGCGCATTGACGAGCCGATGAAAAACTTCCCCTTCGCGAAACGAAGCGCCTTCATCGCATTCCGCATAGAATTCAGGTGACAGTTCTAGCTGGGCCATGCAACCTCGTGCAGCTCAAGGCATTTTTTTTGCGATCATCGCGATTTCCCGGATCAAGGCCGCGACGCGCACATTTTCAACCAACTTTGCCTTAGCCCGGATCGCTTGAATACCTCAAGCTGCACCCCACATCAGCCCGGCTCAAAAAAATCTTTGAGCCGGTGTCGGGATCGTCGTCCGGCATACGTCCTTAGGACAATTCCAGGGGGCCATGGATCGGTCCTTCGTCCGGAGTTGAGCATTTTCAAAGAGTTGGGCCTTTTCACGGATGGTGTGGAGTGGCCTGACGCCCCAAAACACAAAATCCATTCCAAGGAGCATTTCATGCGCATGATTTTCGTAAACCTGCCGGTCAAGGATCTGAAGGCTTCGCGCGCGTTCTTCGCCGCCCTCGGCTATACCTTCAACGAGCAGTTCTCCGACGACACCGCCGCCTGCACGGTGATCTCGGACAATATTTTCGTCATGCTTTTGACCGAGCCGAAGTTCCGCGACTTCATCACCGGCGAGATCAGCGACACCCGCAAGGGCACCGAGGTCATCACCGCCCTTTCCGCCGGCAGCCGCGCCGAATGCGACGACATCCTCGCCAAGGCCCTTGCCGCCGGCGCCAAGCCCTGGAAGCCGGCGATCGACTACGGCTTCATGTACGGCATCTCCTTCCAGGACCTCGACGGCCACGTCTGGGAATACATGTGGATGGATCAGGAAGCAGCCCAGCAGCAGGGCTGATCACGACATCAGCGCAGCAAAAGACCGCCCGGCATGCCGGGCGGTCTTTTTGCACCGCGTGTCCGGCAGCGCGCAGCCATTACGATGCGCGCTGTCCGTTGGAAGGTTTACCCGATGGTTGAGACGGCGTGCACCTTCATGTCGTCGCGCACTTCATAGAACTTGTTCCCTTCAATGTAGATGGTGAAGCAAGTCGGCTTCTCACCTTTCCCGTTCGAGCAAGCCTTGTCGTCCTTGAAGGTCAGCTTGGTCTTCACGCCGAACGTTTTTCCGTCGACCTTGGCCTTGCCCGTTATCGTCCCCTTCTTCCAGTTCCAGACCAAATCTGCGGTCACGGGCTTGTCGAAATCGTAGACCTCGACTTTGACGGGTTTGCCGTCGGCAAAGGCCTTGAACTCGTCCATCGTGACCTTCTTGGCACCTGCCGGAAGGTCGAGGGCGTAAGCATTAATGCCTGATAGTAGGAACGCCAAAGCGATGCCTGAAAGTATCTTTCTCATCGTGGTCTCCCCATCATTTAAAGAAGTGACCACTAATATACAATGGAACCGGTTGCGGCGGCAACGAGGCACACGTTCACGTTTTCAGCGCAAAGCCACCACCACCACCGACTGAACCGGGCTCGGCGCCCTTCGAGACGCTGCAAACTCTCGCGCGGTTCAAGCGCCTCGCGCGATCGGCCATGGATCATGGCAGCCCCTACCCGCCGATCAGCGCCAGCCACTCGTCCTCGTCCATGGTCGCGACTCCGAGTTCGCGGGCCTTGTCGAGCTTGGATCCGGCGCCCGGCCCGGCAACGACGATATCGGTCTTCTTCGACACGGAGCCTGCCACTTTAGCGCCGAGGCTTTCGGCCTTGGCCTTGGCCTCGTCGCGCGTCATCTTTTCGAGCGAACCGGTGAAGACGACCGTCTTGCCGGCGACCGGGCTGTCGCTCGCGACCGGCGCTTCCGCCGCCTCCGGCGTCACCTCGGACAGCAGCCGGTTGACCACTTCGAGGTTGCGCGGCTCCTTGTAGAACTCGACGATGGCGCGGGCGACGACCTCGCCGATGCCGTCGATGCTGTTGAGTTCGTTCCAGGCGTCGCCCGTAAACGTCGAAGCCTCGCTCATCGCTGTGCCGAAGTGTTCATAAGTGCCGTAGGAGCGCGCGAGCAGCTTCGCCGTCGTCTCGCCCACATGGCGGATGCCGAGCGCGTAGATGAAGCGCTGCAGTGCGATCGAGCGGCGCGTATTGATGGCGTCATAGAGTTTGCGCACGCTGACGCGGCCGAAGCCGTCAATGTTTTCAAGCTTGGTGAGCGACGCCTCCTGGCGCTTCTCCAGCGTGAAGATGTCAGGCGCCGTGCGGATCGAAAGCGTCGGATCCTCGCTTTCGAAGAAGAACTCGATCTGCTTGGAGCCGAGGCCCTCGATGTCATAGGCATTGCGCGAGACGAAGTGCTTCAGGTGCTCGACCGCCTGGGCGCGGCAGACGAAGCCGCCGGTGCAGCGGCGCACCGCATCCACCTTGCCGGTCTTCTCGTTGATGTCGCGCACCGCATGGCTGCCGCAGACGGGGCATGTCGTCGGGAAGCGATAGGGCTCGGAGCCTTCCTTGCGCTCGTCCATGACGACATCGACGATCTGCGGAATGACGTCGCCGGCGCGCTGGACGATCACCATGTCGCCGATACGGATGTCGCGGCCCTCGCGGATTGCCTCGCCCGAATTGCCAAGCCCCTTTATGTAGTCCTCGTTGTGCAAGGTCGCATTGGTGACGACGACGCCGCCGACGGTGATCGGCTCAAGCCGCGCCACCGGCGTCAGCGCGCCGGTGCGGCCGACCTGGATGTCGATCGCCGTCAGCCGGGTGAACGCCTGCTCGGCCGGGAACTTGTGCGCCGTCGCCCAACGCGGCGAGCGCGAGCGGAAACCGAGGCGGGCCTGCAGGTCGAGCCGGTCAACCTTGTAGACGACGCCGTCGATATCATAGTCGAGATCCGGCCGCTCGCGCTCGATGTGGTGGTAATGTTCGAGCAGCGCATCGGCCGAGGAGAGGCGCTGCATCAGCGGGTTGACGGGGAAGCCCCAGGCCTTGAAGACCTCGACCATGCCCATCTGCGTATCGGCGGGCATTGCCGAGATCTCGCCCCAGGCATAGGCAAAGAAACGCAGCTTGCGGCTCGCTGTCACCTTGGCGTCGAGCTGGCGCAGCGATCCGGAAGCGGTGTTGCGCGGGTTGACGTAGAGCGGCTTGCCGAGCGCTGCCATCTCGGCATTGAGCGCGGCAAAGTCGGACTTCGCCATATAGATTTCGCCGCGCACCTCGACGATATCAGGCGCGCCGGCCGGCAGCGTCTGCGGGATCATGCCAATGGTGCGGATATTGGCGGTGACGTTTTCCCCCGTCGTGCCGTCGCCGCGGGTCGCGGCCGTCACCAGCCGGCGGTTTTCGTAGCGCAGCGACATGGAGAGCCCGTCGATCTTCGGCTCGGCGGTAAAGGCGATCGAATTATCCGGTAGCTGCCCGAGGAAGCGATAGACCGAGGCGACGAAATCGCGGGCGTCCTCGTCGGAAAACGTGTTGTCGAGCGACAGCATCGGCCGGGCGTGAACGACCGGCTGGAAGGTGACGGACGGCGCCGCGCCGACCTTCCTCGACGGGCTGTCCTCGCGGATCAGCGCCGGAAACTGCGCCTCGATCGCATCGTTGCGCCGCTTCAGCGCGTCATAGTCCGCATCCGAAATCTCCGGCGCGTCCTGGCCGTGATAAAGCGCGTCGTGGCGCGCAAGCTCGGCCGCAAGATAGGCAAGCGCTTCCGCCGCTTCCGCTTCGTTGAGATTCTCGACGGGTTTCAATTCTTGGGACATGCGCGACAACTCCGGATTCGGAGTCGTTTTGTAGAGCAACCGCTGGGAAAGAAAAGACCGTCCGGCGCCGTCAACTTACGCGCCCGTGGCATTGGCCCTCCCCGCCGCGAGCCCGGCAAGCGGCCGGACATCCAGTTCGCACCATCGTTCATAGCGCTTCCGATAGCGGCAGCGGATGGCCTCCAGATCCTTTTTCTGGACGCCACGCTTGCAGTAGATCCATTTGCCTTTCGCCTCGCCACGCATCACCCGGCTGACCGGCTGCAGGCCGAACATCTTCAGGATCGCAGCCCCGCCCTTGTCCCAGCCGATGCTGTAGATGTCGATGCCATCGGGCGGGAACGTGTGGTGCTCGAGGATCGCCGAGACCGTCGCCCAGACGAGGATGCCGTTCTGCCGCCGGCGCTCGACACGCATGGAATCGAGCAGGAAGCTCAAATTGAGGATGGTCGCGAGATAGACGACCTTCGCCTTTCGCGCCTGCGGATGGGCGAGCAGCCCGCTCGCCAAGAGATTGTCGAAGGCATAGTGGCCCTGCAAGAACAGTTTGAAGTGGTTCTTTTCGAAGGCGTAGTAGTCGATGAAGCCGAAGATGTTCTCGTCGGGATCCTGCAGGCAAATCAGGCTGTAGGGATCGGAATGGAACGCTTTCATATCCTCTTCGGGATCGATCGCGCCGCTGCGAAACACATCCTGTGCCTTGCGGACCACATCATAGGCGACCGCCGTCGGCGCCGGGACGCGGACAAGATAGGAACGGTCCCCACGCGCGCAGGGCGCCACAAGCGCCAACGGCGTGGCTTCGTCCGCGTTCGGCGGTTGAGGATCGGCCACCTCCTCCGCCGGCCCGAACTGTGAGGCACGTCGTAGCCTTGCGACAAGGGCTGCTGCGATCACGGCGATCGCAACGCACGCGACCACCCCGAAGCCGCCCAGTTCCTGGTTCGCGTCCCTTATGGTCAGGATAAGGCCGGCATAGGCGAGCGCGATGAGCAGGATCAGTTCCGGATGCGCACGCATCTGCGCAAACCGGATCTCCAGTTTATGCTGAAGTTTCTCCCACATGCTCGAAGTGCCCCAACCGCAGAGGAAATAGAACACGGGTGCAGCGGCGCAACAATTCAACCAAAAGGCTTAGGAAGCCCAGCCGTGGGTTCGGATGAGCACTCTGAGGAGATCGCATTTCAGCTGCCAATGTTTCCACTTGGCGGCAGAATGATCTAGCCGTTGCCGGAAAGCAGGCGAGCGGCTGCCGCCCTCGCCTCTTCGGTGATCGAAGCGCCGGCAAGCATGCGGGCGATTTCTTCGGTGCGCGCCTTGTCGTCCATGCGGGCGACACGGGTGGAAATCATCTCGGCCTTCTCGGCCGAAGGACCCTTGGAGATCAAGAGATGCGTTGCCGCGCGCGCGGCAACCTGCGGCGCGTGGGTGACCGAGAGCACCTGAACCGTTGCCGAAAGCCGCTTCAGCCGCTGGCCGATGGCGTCGGCCACCGCACCGCCGACGCCGGTGTCGATTTCGTCGAAGACGAGCGTCGGCGCCGAGCCGCGATCGGCGAGCGCCACCTTAAGCGCCAGCAGGAAGCGCGAAAGTTCGCCGCCCGAAGCCACTTTCATGATCGGCCCCGGCCGCGTGCCGGGGTTGGTCTGAACGTGGAACTCGACAAGGTCAATGCCGTCGACCGTCGGCAGCGACGGATCGCTCTGCACCTCGACCATGAAGCGTGCGCGTTCGAGCTTCAGCGCCGGCAGCTCGGCCATGACGGCGTCGGAAAGTGCTGTCGCGGTATGGCGACGCTTTTCGGAGAGCGAGCGCGCCGAAGCGTCGAACGCCACCCGCGCCATGCCGACTTGGGCATCGAGTTGCTTCAGCTTTTCCTCGCCGGCATCGAGATCGGCGAGATCGGAAATCATGCGGACGGCAAGCGCCGGCAGTTCCGTGACCGGTACCGAATATTTGCGGCTGGCGGCGCGAAGCGCGAACAGCCGCTCCTCCACCCGCTCCAGTTCCTTCGGATCGAATTCCGTGTTGCGCAACGCCCGCTCGACCGACATCTGCGCGTCCGAAAGCTGGTTGAGCGCCCCGTCGAGCAGCTCGACCGTTTCTTCGAGCAGGCCCGGCGCCTCCTGGCTCTTGCGCTCGAGACGGCGCACGAGCGAGGCGATCAGCGGAACCGGCGAGGCGTTGCCGTTGAGGAACTCCGAGGCCTCGTTGATGTCGCCGGCAATGCGCTCGGCCTTCATCATCCGCGCCCGGTTTTCGGCAAGCTCGTCCTCTTCGCCGTCGCGGGGGCTGAGCTTCTCCAGTTCTTCGACCGAGGACCGCAGGTAGTCCGCCTCGCGCGCGGCCGCTTCGACCCGCTCGCGGTGTTTCTTCAGGCCGCGCTCGGCGTCCTTCCAGGCGCGATAGAGTTCGCTCACATGCGCCGCTTCGTCGGCGGTGCCGCCAAAAGCGTCGAGCAGCGTGCGGTGCGCGTCGATATCGACGAGCGCGCGGTCATCGTGCTGTCCGTGGATTTCGACGAGCGTCTGCCCGAGCTGGCGCATCAGCTGGACGCTGATCGGCTGGTCGTTGACATAGGCTTTGGTGCGGCCGTCGGCCGACTGCACGCGGCGGAAGATCAGGTCGCCGTCGTCGTCGATGCCGTTTTCCCTGAGCATCAGCCGCGCCGAATGCCCCATCGGCACGTCGAAGACCGCCGTCACCTGCCCCTTGTCGGAGCCGTGGCGCACGAGCGAGCCGTCGCCGCGCCCGCCAAGGGCGAGCGACAGACTGTCGAGAAGGATGGACTTGCCGGCCCCGGTTTCACCGGTCAGCACCGAGAGCCCGGCGTCGAAATTGAGATCAAGCCGTTCAATCAGGACGATATCGCGGATCGAAAGCTGGGCAAGCATCCGGGGTCATATCTTCCTAGAGGGCGCTGATTAAGATCAGGCGCCGACGAGTTTCTTGGCGGCACGCGAGATCCAGGAGTTGCCGCTTTCACGTGGCTCCAGGCCACCCGACTGCAGCAGCTTGAACGAATCGGAATACCACTGGCTGTCCGGATAGTTGTGGCCGAGAACGGCGGCAGCGGTCTGCGCCTCCTGGGTCACGCCCATCGCGAAGTAGGCTTCCGTCAGACGGGCAAGCGCCTCTTCCACCTGGTTGGTGTTCGGGTACTGCTCGATGACGACGCGGAAACGCGATACGGCGGCAAGGTATTCCTTGCGCTCGAGATAGTAGCGGCCGACCTGCATTTCCTTGCCGGCCAGCTGGTCGCGGGCAAAGCGGATCTTCGACTTGGCGTCGTCGACATATTCGGAGTCCGGGTAGCGGTCGACGACCGCCTGCATGGCTTCGATCGCCTTGAAGGCCGGCTTCTGGTCCTGCGTCACCGCCGGGATCTGCTTGGTATAGGCGAGACCCTGGATGTACTGCGCATAGGCCGCGTCTTCCGACTGCGGATAAAGATTGAGGTAGCGGCCGGTGGCGTTGATCGCCTCCTGGTACTGACCGTTACGATAGGAAACGAAGGCGTTCATGACCAACGCCTTGCGGGCATATTCCGAGAACGGATGCTGGCGGTCGAGCGCTTCGAACTTGCGCGCCGCCTCCGTCGTCTTGCCGGCATTGAGGTTGGCAAGGCCCTGATTGTAGAGCACTTCCGGCGGATCGGTCTCGGCCGTCAGCTTGGTGATGTCGATATCGGGATCGTTCTGGCAGGCGGTGATCAGGGCGCTGCCGGCAACAGCCGCGACAATGACGGCGGCGACGCGCGCTGACTTCTTCAAATCCACAGAAACTGCAAGAACCATCGGATATTCCCGTTCCATTCTGCGGGCATGGACCCCGCCAGACATGCGCTTTTAGAGCAAGTTACCTTGAGACCGCAACGTCATGATCGGTGATTCATGCAAATTTGTGGCAGCTCTATCATGAAAATGCCGGCCTTTCGGCCGGCGACTGGAGGAGATGATGTCTTTTTTTGTTATGCGGACCAGGGCGCGAAGCCCGGAGCTGCCACTGCAACCATATCGCGCGCGCGGGTACGCTGGCGCGGGGTTGCCGTTTCGACGACTTCGTAGGCCGTCGGGTCGCTGAGCAGTGCCTTCAGCGCGTTGGCGTTCATCTTGTGGCCGCCGCGGTAGGAGCGGTAGCAGCCGATGAACGGCGCGCCGGCGAGCGAGAGGTCGCCAACCGCGTCGAGCGTCTTGTGGCGCACGAATTCGTCGGTGTAGCGCAGGCCCTCGACGTTGATCACCGTGTTGTCGTCGGAAATGACGACGGAGTTTTCGAGCGAGGAGCCGAGTGCGAAGCCGGCGGCCCAGAGGCGTTCGACATCACGCATGAAACCGAAGGTGCGGGCACGCGACAGTTCGCGCTTGAAGACGGACGGCGTCATGTCGCCCTTCCAGGCCTGGCGGCCGATCAGCGGGCAATCGAAATCGATCTCGACCTCGAAGCGCATGCCGTCATAGGGCGTGAACTCCGACCAGGAGGCGCCTGATTCGATACGCACCGGCTTGATGATGCGGATGTAGCGACGCTTGACCGCAAGGGCGCGAACACCCACCAGCTCGATCGCGTCGATGAAGGGTTCGGAGCTGCCGTCCATGATCGGCATTTCGGCGCCGTGCACTTCGACCGTGAGGTTGTCGAGGCCGAGCGCATAGATCGCAGCCATGACATGTTCGATCGTGGCGATCGAGGTCGCCGGCGACATGCCGAGAACGGTGCAGAGATCGGTGTTGCCGACCTGCGAGGAAACCGCCTTGTATTCGCTGACCCGGCCGTTGGACAGGACGCGCTGGAAAACGATGCCCGCATCGGCTTCGGCCGGATGGAAGGTGATCGACACTTCTGCGCCCGAATGCACGCCGATGCCCTTGAGCGTTACCGGGCTTGCAATCGTCGTCTGAAACCCGAGCAATTCGATTCCCATTCTCGTCACTTTCAATACCTGTGGCCGATGGCCAAAACCTGCTGGTGGACGCAACGATCTTCAGGGCACAAGAAAGATGCCCGAGAGTCCCGGTTCAACAACCGGTCCTCTGCGTTTCGAACAGACAGCGCTTGATCGAATCGCATGCGTCCCCAATTCCGAGTCTGAAAATAGGAGTTTGGAGGCACCATTCCAAATCACTGTTCGTTTCGCTTTGTTACGCATTTGCGACGGTTCGTAACATGGAATCAAACACCTGAAATGATGAACAAAATGCAAAAATGCCCGGGCAGTTGCCCGGGCATTCGGCAAGGTGAAGGAACGGGCCTTCCAATCAGTTCGATTGACGGCGCAGGAACGCCGGGATCTCGAGCTGATCATCTTCTTGCGGGCGCGCCTGCGGCGAAGCGCGACCGTGATCGTCAAGCTGGCCGCGACGCGGCGCATAGAGGCTCGCTTCCGGCGAGAGCGGCCGGCGCTGCTGGGAAGCAGCGGTCGGTGCGGAAGCCGTCATGTCGGCGGCTGCCGGGGTTTGTTCGCGTTCACGCAGGCCAAGCGAGCTGGTGATGCGGTTGAGCAGGCCCATCGGGCCGCGCTCTTCCGCGATCGGGGCAGCCGGCTGTGCGCGGCGGTCCATCTCGGCCTTTACGACCGGCGGGAAGTCTTCGACCTTCGGCATGCGAACCTGTTCCGGCTGCTGGCGCATGACCGGAGCGACGGGCTCCTGGCGCATGATCGGCTGCGGCTGCGGCTGCGGCTGAACCGGCTGCATCTGCGGCTGCGGCTGGCGCATGACCGGAGCGGCTTCTACCGGTGCAGCACCGGCGAAAAGCTTGCTCTGGGGACGAAAGTTGTCTTCGTGCATCGGCTGCTGAACCGGAGCCTGGGCCTGCACCTGGGCGGCGCGGGTGGCGATGTCGAGCTCGCGTTCCATTTCGGCTTCGCGGATGGCGGCGGCGATCTGGTCGGCGGTAGCCTGCTGCTGCATCGGCTGCTGAACCGGCTGGGCGACCGGCTGCTGCATCACCGGCTGGTGAACCGGGGCCGGCTGGTGCTGGGCAACGGCCTGCGGCTGCTGGGCCGGAACCGCGGCAGACGGACGGACGACCGGCTTTGCTGCTACCGGACGAAAGTCGGCGGAACGACCCGCCACCTCCGCGGCCGTACGGTCGATGCCGGTGGCAACGACCGAGACGCGGATGAGGCCTTCGAGGTCTTCGTCGAAGGTCGCGCCGAGGATGATGTTGGCATCCGGGTCGACTTCTTCGCGAATACGGGTTGCCGCTTCGTCGAGTTCGAACAGGGTGAGGTCGCGGCCGCCGGTGATCGAGATCAGCAGGCCCTGCGCGCCCTTCATCGAGGTTTCGTCGAGCAGCGGGTTGGCGATCGCGGCTTCGGCTGCGGCCAGTGCGCGGCCTTCGCCCGAAGCTTCGCCGGTGCCCATCATGGCGCGGCCCATTTCGCGCATCACCGAGCGGACGTCGGCGAAGTCGAGGTTGATGAGGCCTTCCTTGACCATGAGGTCGGTGATGCAGGCAACGCCCGAATAGAGAACCTGGTCAGCCATCGCAAACGCGTCCGCAAAGGTCGTGCGGTCGTTGGCGATGCGGAAGAGGTTCTGGTTCGGGATGACGATCAGGGTGTCGACCGACTTCTGCAGTTCGGCGATGCCCTGGTCGGCGAGCCGCATGCGGCGCGCGCCTTCGAAATGGAACGGCTTGGTGACGACGCCGACCGTCAGGATGCCCTTGTTGCGGGCGGCCTGCGCGACGATCGGGGCTGCACCGGTACCGGTGCCGCCGCCCATGCCGGCGGTGACGAAGCACATGTGGGTGCCGTTGAGGTGGTCGATGATCTCATCGATGCACTCTTCGGCGGCCGCACGGCCGACTTCCGGCTGCGAACCGGCGCCGAGACCTTCGGTGACGGCGACACCCATCTGGATGATGCGCTCGGCCTTGGTCATGGTGAGTGCCTGGGCATCCGTGTTGGCGACGACGAAATCGACGCCCTGGAGGCCTGCGGTGATCATGTTGTTGACGGCGTTGCCGCCACCACCGCCCACACCAAAGACGGTGATGCGCGGCTTCAGCTCCGTGATATCCGGCTTCTGCAAGTTGATAGTCATAGTCCCGTTCCTTCTGTTTTCTGGCCGCCTTGCCGAGCCGGCCAAATCTTTCAGTTTGTCTTCACCGGCCCCGTCCCTGTTCGGAGCCAGCCGTCACTCAAAAGCTTTCTTTCAGCCACTGGCCCATGCGGGCGATGCGGCCGTTGCCGGCGCCGAGCGCCGAGAACATGCCGCCGTGGGAGGCATGCGTCTCGAGGTCGGCGACCTGCGGATAGATCATCAGGCCGACCGCCGTGGAGAAGGCGGGGCCCTTGGCAGCGGCCGGCAGCCCGGAAACCCCGAGCGGACGACCGATGCGAACATTGCGGGCGAGGATGCGACGGGCCGCTTCCGGCAGGCCGGTCAGCTGGCTGGCGCCGCCCGTCAGTACGATGCGCTTGCCGACGATCGGGCTGAAGCCCGAGCGCTGGATGCGATCGCGGATGAGTTCGAGCGTCTCTTCGATGCGGGCGCGCACGATGCGCGACACGAGTGCGCGCGGCACATGCGTCGGCTGATCGCGGTCGTCCTCGCCGATCGGCGGAACCGAAACGATATCACGCTCGTCGGCGCTGTTGGGCAGGGCCGAGCCGTGCACGACCTTCAGCCGTTCGGCATCCTCGATGCGGGTCGAAAGACCACGCGCCAGATCCGTCGTCACGTGATGGCCGCCGAGACTGACAGCGTCGGCGTGAACCAGCTTTCCTTCGGCAAAGACCGAGATCGTCGTCGTGCCGCCGCCCATGTCGATCGCCGCGCAGCCGAGCTCGACCTCGTCGTCGACGAGTGCTGCAAGACCGCTGGCATAGGGGGTGGCAACCATGCCCTCGACCGAAAGGTGAGCGCGGTTGACGCAGAGTTCGAGGTTCTTCAGCGCTGCCCGTTCGGCCGTCAGCACATGCATGTCGACGCCGAGAACGTCGCCGAACATGGCCAGCGGATCGCGGATGCCGCGCTCCCCATCGAGCGAGAAGCCCGTCGGCAGCGAGTGCAGGATGGCGCGGTCGGAGCGCAGCGACTGCTGGCCGGCAGCCGACAGAACCTTGCGCAGATCGTTGGCGTCGACTTCCTGGCCACCGAGATCGATCGTCGCGGTGTAGACGTCGCTCTGCAGCCGGCCGGCCGAAACGTTGACGATCAGGCTGTCGATGGTGAGACCGGCCATGCGCTCGGCCGCGTCGACGGCGAGCCGGACGACGCTTTCCACCGCATCGAGGTCGGCGACGACGCCGTTCTTCACGCCGCGGGATTTCTGGTGGCCGATGCCGATGATTTCGACGCTATGCGTACGGTTGGGCAGGATCTGGCTCTCGGCGCGCGGCGTCAGCCGGCCGATCATGCAGACCACCTTGGTCGAACCGATATCCAGCACCGAGACGACATGAGACCGCTTCGAGGAAAGCGGCTTCAGGCGCGGCAGGCCAAAGCTGGAGGAACCGAACAGACTCATATGCGGCCTTCTTTCTTCTTTTCGGTCTCCTGCGCCTTCAGCATCTTGTCCCTCGCCTTCAAGGCAACTTCGCGCCGGGTCACTGCGTCCGGCGTCAACTGAACTGTTGTTCTGTCTTCAAGCCTCAGATCCACGGCAGCGATGTCGCGCTCGAGGAGCTGGTGCTGGCTTTCCATGTCGGAGAGCACCTTCATCGCCCGGGCGACGTCGTGCTCCGGCAGCTTGACGACGATGCCGTTGTCGAGGCGCAGATCCCAGCGGCGGCCGGCCACGCGCACGAAGGCCTTCACCCGCGAGCGGATCTCCGGCCAGCGGGAAAACTCGTCGTAGAAATCGGCAGCCGCCGTTTCGGCGTCACGACCGACGAAGAGCGGCAGCGCCGCAAACTTGTTGTCGCGCAAGGGCGCGATCACACTGCCGCTGCGCTCGATCAGCGAAAGGTCGGAACCGTGCTGCCAGATGCCGAAGGCCTTGCGCTCGGTGAGGCTGACCTCGATGGTGCCGGGATAGATCTTGCGAACGGTAACGCCCTGCACCCAGGGCATTTCCGCAATCAGCTTGCGCGCCTCGGCAATATCGAGCGCCACCAGCGACGTCGTGCCGTCGAGGCCGAGCTGCTGGAGAATGTCGATTTCCGAGGTCTGGTCGTTGCCGGAAACCTTGACGTCTTCGATCGCAAAGCCTGCGGCCGTGGTCGAGGCCTGTGCGAAATTCTGCGTGTGGCCCCCAAGCGACATGCCGTAAAAGCCGGTTGCCGCAAAAAAGGCGATTGCCGACAGCGTGCCGGTATGAGCGGGAAAACGAATGCGGCCAGCACCGAGGCTGACGAAGAAGCGCACGACACGACGAAGCGGACGCGGCAGTACGCGCGCGCCGTCCACATCGGCGGCGGCGGCGCCATCGAGGTGACGAACCCTCTTGCCCCTTTTGCCCCTCAACGCAAACACGACGCGTCCTCCACCATCCAACTCAAAAACTCACCGAAGCTGTAGCCGGCATGCGCGGCCATCTCGGGCACCAGGGAGGTCGGAGTCATGCCGGGCTGGGTGTTGATCTCCAGCCAGATCAGCTCGCCCTCAGCGGAGGAACTGTCATCGAAACGAAAGTCGGATCGGCTGACGCCCCGGCAACCGATTGCCTGATGCGCCTTCAGAGCGAGTGTTTGTATTTTTTGGTAAATATTTGGTGAAATCTGTGCCGGAATGACGTGGCGCGAACCACCTTTTACGTATTTGGAATCATAATCGTAGAAGGCGTGGCCCTGCGGGATGATTTCGGTGACGCCAAGCGCCTTGTCGCCCATGACGCCACACGTCAGTTCACGGCCGGCGACATAACGCTCGACCATGATTCGGTCGCCGTAACGCCATTCGCTCGACGTCACCACCTGCGGGGGATGCGACTGATCTTCCTTGACGATGACGACGCCGAAGCTCGAGCCTTCGGAAACCGGCTTGACGACGTAAGGCGGCTTCATCGGGTGCTTCGGACCGAAGGCGTGGCGGTCCATGACCTGCGCATCAGCGACCGGAATGCCGGAAGCAGCCGCCACGTGCTTCGCCTGCGCCTTGTCCATCGCGAGCGCCGAGGCAAGCACGCCGGAATGGGTGTAGGGGATCTCGAGATATTCGAGGATGCCCTGGATCGTGCCGTCCTCGCCGAACGGACCGTGAAGGGCGTTGAAGGCAACGTCGGGGCGCAGTGCGGCCAGCGTCTCTGCGACCTTGCGGTCGACGTCGATGCGGGTGACACGATAGCCGGCAGCCTCCAGGGCATCCGCACAGGCAGCCCCGGACGACAGGCTAACCGGTCGCTCCGAAGAAAATCCGCCCATCAGGACAGCCACATGCTTGCCGTTCATTCAAACCCCCAGACAATACGCCACTATCGCAAGGTTTCCTTGCGTCTGGCTGGCTCCCGCCCTCGCGAGTCAGCTGTGCCATTGGGGTCACTAGAACGTCATTAAGGTTAACGAACCGTTTACTTTCGTTAACCCCAGTCAGGAAATGAAACGCCATCTGCAGGCGCAAGCGCATGTGGAACAAGGCATTTTAGCGAGAGATCAAAGGGTTGCGGAGCAATCTTGAATCTAATGCATAAACAGAAGAAAAAATGAAAAAACCCGCCGCATCGAGGGCGGCGGGTCTATGCGTGACGGTATCCTGACTTGATCAATCGTCGTCGCCGACGATCTTCCAGACGATGCCGGCGATCGCCGCACCGACGATCGGCGCCACCCAGAACAGCCACAGTTGCGACAGCGCCCAGTCACCGACAAAGAGCGCCTGCCCTGTCGAGCGGGCCGGATTGACCGAGGTGTTCGTCACCGGGATCGAGACGAGATGGATCAGGGTCAGCGCCAGCCCGATGGCGATGGGCGCGAAGCCCGCGGGCACCCGGCCATGGGTGGAGCCGAGAATGATGAACAAGAAGAAGAAAGTCAGCACTACTTCGGCCACCAGCGCCGCCGTCAGCGAATAGCCGCCCGGCGAATGCTCGCCATAGCCGTTGGCAGCAAAGCCGCCGAGCTGGAAGTCGCCCTTGCCGCTGGCGATCACATAGAGGACGGCGGCAGCCGCAATCGCGCCCAGCACCTGGACGATGACATAGCCGACAAGGTTCGACGCCGGGAACTTGCCCGCGACCGTCAGGCCGACGGAAACGGCCGGGTTGAAATGACCGCCGGAAATACCGCCGACCGCATAGGCCATGGTCAGGACGGTGAGACCGAAAGCAAGGGAGACACCAAGATAACCAATACCGACGCCGGGAAGAGCAGCAGCCAGCACCGCGCTGCCGCAACCGCCAAAAACGAGCCAAAATGTACCGAGAAATTCTGCTGAAAGCTTTTTGAACATGCATTCGCTCCTGAAAAACGAAGCCGATCGCTTCAGTTGCCCAGAGTTTGCCACAATTTGATTCCCGTCAATCCGGGTTGTCGAGCCGCACCACGCACCCGCAAAGCGTGAGCCTTGGCCGGCAGCAGGCCCGTTGGGGCGCAACCGGAAAGCCGGTTCCGTACGGCCGACCCTGGGCCGCGCCGCAGCAGAAGATTGCTGCGCATGGCGGCGATATCGTTCGCACTTCTTACGGTATCAGGGTTTCGCCATGCCGAAACTTGCGTTAAGAGGCCCTCACCCGCCTCCCAAGACGGTATGAAATCCACATCAGGAATTATGATAATGACAGACGCGACAACCTCCCTGTCGCCGAAGGACAATGCGTCAAAGCACGCGGCAGTGAACTCCCCTGCCCGGGTGCTGTTCGCAAGCCTCGTCGGCACGACCATCGAATTCTTCGACTTCTACGTTTACGCCACCGCCGCCGTACTGGTGTTCCCGCACCTGTTCTTCCCGGCCGCCGATCCGACCTCGGCAATGCTGCAATCCTTCGCGACCTTCTCGATCGCCTTCTTCGCCCGCCCCTTCGGCGCCGTGATCTTCGGCCATTTCGGCGACAAGGTCGGCCGCAAGGCGACCCTGGTGGCCGCGCTCATGACCATGGGCATCTCCACCGTCGTCATCGGGCTTCTGCCGACCTATGCGTCGATCGGCGTCGCAGCCCCGCTCTTGCTCGCGCTTTGCCGTTTCGGCCAGGGTCTCGGCCTTGGCGGTGAATGGGGCGGCGCAGTGCTGCTCGCCACCGAGAACGCGCCTGAGGGCAAGCGCAGCTGGTACGCCATGTTCCCGCAGCTCGGCGCGCCGATCGGCTTCATTCTTTCGGCCGGCACCTTCCTCATCCTCGGCGAAGTCATGAGCAACGAAGCCTTCCTCGCCTGGGGTTGGCGCGTGCCGTTCATCGCCAGCATCCTGCTCGTCGCCGTCGGCCTTTATGTCCGCCTGAAGATCA
Organism: Ensifer sp. ZNC0028; assembly: GCF_000799055.1. Lineage (NCBI taxonomy): Bacteria > Pseudomonadati > Pseudomonadota > Alphaproteobacteria > Hyphomicrobiales > Rhizobiaceae > Ensifer > Ensifer sp. ZNC0028. Next base: position 89,930 of record NZ_JTLA01000046.1, on the reverse strand, counting down.
CCGAAACGCCGGAGTTCCAGAAGGCCGTCGACAAGCACGAGCGCGTGCAGGTGCCGATCATGGAGATCTTCCGCTTCCACAAGCGCAGCCTGGTGCTAGGCACTTTCGTGGCGCTTGCGACCTTCGTGCTGTTCTACCTGATGACCGTCTTCTCGCTCTCCTGGGGCACGGCGAAGCTCGGCTATTCGCGTGAGCAGTTCCTGGTCGTGCAGATGACTGGCGTCGTCTTCTTCGGCCTGATGATCCCGGTTGCCGGTATCCTCTCGGACCGCTACGGCCGTCGCCTGATCCTGATCGTCACCACCATCGGCATCGGCGCCTTCGGCCTGTTCATGGCGCCGCTCCTTGCCGGCGGCATCGGCGGCGCCTTCCTGTTCTCGATCATCGGCCTCGGCCTCATGGGCCTCACCTACGGCCCGATCGGCGCAGCACTCGCCGCCCCCTTCCCGACCTCGGTGCGCTATACCGGCGCGTCCATGACCTTCAACCTCGCCGGCATCTTCGGCGCGTCGCTGGCGCCCTACATCGCCACCTGGCTCGCCACCAACTACAGCCTGGACTACGTCGGCTACTACCTGCTCGCCGCCGCCGCCATCACGCTGCTCTGCCTGGTGCTGTCGACCGAAGACGAGGTTTCGGCCTGATACGACTGGCTGCGCCCCGGGGCGCGGCCGACCGCAAACAAGGAGAGCCGCAGCGGCAACGCTGCGGCTCTTTGTTTATAGGGCATGCGAACCCTCTGCGAGAAAGCGGAGAACTGTTGAGCATCGATCTATGGCCACGATGCTCGCCCAACTCTGGTCATCCTCGGGCTCGACCCGAGGATCCATTCCCAAGGCCACCCATGTCGCAGCTGGAGCGTGGATGCTCGGGTCCAGCCCGAGCATGACGGAGGATGTGGGCCTCTCCTCGGTCCTCATCGCCCCAAAAAGCGAGAGGCCGCAGCGTCGCCGCCACGGCCTCTCCAAAGCATCCCTCGCAACCCCGCCTTAAGCGATGCCGCGGCCGAGGAATTCCTTGATCTCGTAACCGGGCATGAAGGTGCCGATGCGCTTGATCTCCCATTCGAGCCGGACGCCGGAATGTTCGAGCACGCGCTGGCGCACGGTTTCACCGAGATATTCGAGCTCGTAGCCGGTCGCCTGGCCGGTGTTGATCATGAAGTTGCAGTGCAGCGGCGACATCTGCGCGCTGCCGATCATCATGCCGCGGCAGCCGGCCTCGTCGATCAGCTTCCAGGCTGAATGGCCCTCGGGGTTCTTGAAGGTCGAACCGCCGGTCTTCTCGCGGATCGGCTGCACGGTTTCGCGATGCTGACGCACGGCGTCCATGTCGGTGCGGATCTTGTTCTTGTCCTCGGCATAGCCTTCGAACACCGCATGGGTGAAGATCAGGTCCTTCGCCGCCGCCGAATGGCGGTAGGCGTAGCCCATGTCGGCATTCGACAGCACATGCTGGTTGCCCTGGCGGTCGACCGCATGGACCTCGACGACCCGTTCGCGGGTCTCCGCGCCATTGGCGCCGGCGTTCATGCGCAGCGCGCCGCCGAGCGAGCCGGGAATACCGTAGTAGAAGTAGAAGCCGCCGATGCCGTGGTCGAGCGCCATCGCCGCGATGTTCTTGTCCGGGCAGATCGCGCCGGCCTTGATGCGGTTTTCGCCAACCAGCTCCAGGTCGCCAAAGCCCTTGGCCGACAGCCGGATGACGACGCCGGGAATGCCGCCGTCGCGCACCAGCAGGTTCGAGCCGACGCCGACAACCATGACAGGCACTTCAGCCGGCACCAGCTTCAGGAAGGTGATGAGATCGTCCGTGTCGTGCGGCTGGAACATGAGCTCGGCAAGACCACCGGCGCGGAACCAGGTGACACGATCCATCGGCGCATCCGGCGTGATGCGGCCGCGCACAGCGCTGACGCCACTTCCGAGCGATTCCAGTAGTTTCTGACCGTTGACCTGTTTCATGCTCAATTTCCTGAAATATCCGCGAGTTCCTTAGGCAGGGCAGCAGCCCAGTAGGTGATGCTGCCAGCGCCCAAGAGAACCACAAAATCGCCGGGCTGTGCAATCTTGCTGACAACCGGCGCGATTGCTTCCGGACCGGAAACAAAACGGGCGTCGCGGTGGCCGCCTGCCTTGATGCGATCGACCAGCTCTTCCGCCGTAGCCCCCTGGATCGGCTCTTCACCCGCCGCATAGACCGGCGCGATCAGGATCGTGTCGGCATCGTTGAAGCAGGCGGAGAATTCCTGGAACAGGCTCGAAAGGCGCGAGTAGCGGTGCGGCTGGTGCACGGCGATGATTCGGCCCTGGCAGGCCTCGCGCGCGGCGCGCAGCACAGCCTTGATCTCAACCGGATGGTGGCCGTAGTCGTCATAGACGCGCACGCCGTTCGTCTCGCCGGTCAGCGTGAAGCGGCGCTTCACACCGCTGAAGGAGGCGAGCCCTCTGGCGATCGCTTCCGGGCTGACGCCGAGGCGCTGCGCAACGGCGATCGCTGCGGTCGCGTTCGATACGTTGTGGCGGCCAGGCATCGGCAGGCGCAGGTCCTTCATCGGGATCACCTGGCCGGTGCGGCGACGGCGGATCTCGATGTCGAAGACGGAGGTGGCGCCGTCCATGCGGATGTTGTGGAAGCGCACGTCGGCCTGCGGGTTCTCGCCGTAGGTGACGACCTTGCGGTCCTCGATCTTGCCGACCATGGTCTGCACTTCCGGATGGTCGAGGCAGAGCACGCCAAATCCGTAGAAGGGCACGTTCTCGACGAACTGGCGGAAGGCCGCGCGCACGGCGTCGAAGTTGCCGTAGTGGTCGAGATGTTCCGGGTCGATATTGGTGACGATGGCAACGTCGGCCGGCAGCTTCAGGAAGGTGCCGTCGGATTCGTCGGCCTCCACTACCATCCACTCGCCCTCGCCCATGCGGGCGTTGGTGCCATAGGCATTGATGATGCCGCCGTTGATGACGGTCGGGTCGAGCCCGCCGGCTTCCAGCAATGCTGCGACCATCGAGGTCGTCGTCGTCTTGCCATGGGTGCCGCCGATCGCGATCGCATTGCGGAAGCGCATCAGCTCGGCCAGCATCTCGGCGCGGCGCACGACGGGCAGGAACTTTTCGCGCGCGGCGATCAGTTCCGGATTGTCTTTCTTGATCGCGGTCGAAACGACGATCACCTCGGCCTCGCCGAGGTTCTCGGCCTTGTGGCCGACGAAGACTTCGATGCCCTTGGCGCGCAGGCGCTGCACATTGGCGCTGTCGGACTGATCGGAGCCCTGCACCTTGTGCCCGAGATTATGCAGCACCTCGGCGATGCCGCTCATGCCGATGCCGCCGATACCGATGAAATGGACCAGCCCGATGGTTTTCGGCATTTTCATGAGCGTGTTTCCCTGAATTTCTCGACTGTCAAACCGCTGGCAATAGCCTCTACGAGGGATGCAAGCAAGCTTGCAGCGTCCGGCTTGCCGGTTTCCCGGGCATTTGCCGCCATATCCGCGAGCGATTGCGGCTTGCCGATCGCATCATTGAGGATGCCGGCGAGACGGTCGGCGGTGAGTTCGGCTTGCGCGATCACCCGCGCGCCGCCCTTTGCGGCAAGCGCTGCCGCATTGGCCGCCTGGTCGTGGTCGAGCGCATAGGGATAGGGCACCAGGATCGCCGGCCGGCCGATGACCGCAAGCTCGGAAACCGTCGAGGCACCGGAGCGGCAGATGACGAGCTGGGCGCCGGCGATGCGGTCGGCCATGTCGGTAAAGAAGGGCGAGACTTCGGCCGGTACGCCGAGCTTCTCATAGGTGGCGATCACGCCGTCCTTGTCTTCCGGCCTGGCCTGCTGCGTGACCTTGAAGCGCTGGCGAACCTCGTCGTCGAGACGGCAGATCGCCTGGGGGACCGCCTTGGAAAAAAACTGCGCGCCCTGGCTGCCGCCGAAGACGACGAGATGAAACGGCGCGTCGCCGACGGCCGACGCATAGGGTGTCTTGGCCGCGGCAAGCACCGCCGGGCGTACCGGGTTGCCGGTCGTCACGGTTTTCGCGGCAAAGGCGCCGGTGCCCTCCGGCAGGAAGCCGCCGGCAATCGCCTTGACGCGTGAGGCCAGCGCCTTGTTGGCGCGACCCATGACTGCATTCTGCTCGTGGATGATCGACGGCACGCCCATGCCGGTGGCAGCGAGGAGCGGTGGCACGGTCGGATAACCGCCGAAACCGACAACGGCCTTGGGCTTCAGCCGGGCAATCAGCTTGCGTGCGGCGCGCATGCCCGCCCACAGCGTCCAGAGCGATTTGACGACGGTCACCGGGTTCTTCGAGCCGATCGTCGCCGAGGGCACGACATGCACCTCGTCGGCCGGAAACTTGCCGGCGTAACGCTCGGCGCGGCTGTCGGTGACCAGATGCACCGAATAGCCCATGGCCTTCAGCTCATGGGCCAGCGCTTCTGCCGGAAAGAGATGGCCGCCGGTACCGCCGGCGGCAAGCAGGATGATGCCTTTAGTCATATTTTACTCCGCCGGCACACCGATGCCGGACCGAAACAGGCTGCGCTCCACGGCGCGCTTCTCCGGGCGGTGACGGGTCAAGGCCAGGATGAAGCCGGCAGTGACGCAGATCGCCACCATGGACGAGCCACCATAGGAGATCAGCGGCAGGGTCATGCCCTTGGCCGGAAGCAGTTCGAGGTTCACGCCGATGTTGATCATCGACTGGATGCCGATCTGGAGCACCAGGCCGGCAACGGCGAACCGGTTGAAGTCGTTGCGTTCGCGGAAGGCGTGGTTGAGGCCGCGCATCACCAGGAAGGCGAAGATCATGACGATGACCATGCAGAAGACGATGCCGAATTCCTCGGCCGCAACGGAGAAGACGAAGTCGGTGTGGCTGTCCGGAATGATGCGCTTGACGATGCCTTCACCCGGGCCACGGCCGAACCAGTCGCCGCGGATGATCGCCTCGCGCGCCGTGTCCATCTGGAAGGTGTCGCCTTCACCCGTCAGGAACTTGTCGATACGGGCCGCCACGTGCGGCAGCATCGTATAGGCGACGAAGAAGCCGCCGAGGGCTGCACCTCCAAGCAGGATGATCCAGAGCCAGGGCATGCCGGCCATGAAGAACATGCCGCCCCAGACGGCGGTCGTCAGGATCGTCTGGCCAAGGTCAGGCTGGGCGACAAGCAGGGCAGCCACGATACCGAAGAGCAGGATGGCGAAGAGATTGCCGGGGATTTCCGGCTGGCGCGCATGCTCCGAGAACAACCAGGCGCAGACGACGACGAAGGCCGGCTTCATGAACTCGGACGGCTGGATCGAAATCCCACCGAGCGAAATCCAGCGCATCGAGCCCTTCACCTCTTCGCCGATGAAGAGCACCAGCACCATCATGCCGAGCGAACCGGCAAGAAGCAGGATCGCCGCCCGCCGGACCTGGCGTGGCGAGAGGAAGGAAATGCCGACCATCACCACCAGCGACGGCAGGAGGAAGAGCGCGTGACGCCGGACGAAGTGGAAGCTGTCGAGGCCGATGCGCTCGGCAACCGCCGGGCTCGCCGCAAACGACAGCATGAAGCCGACGCCCATCAACAGGATGAAGGTCGCCAGAAAGAACCTGTCGATCGTCCAGAACCAGTCGGCCACGGGGCCACGTTCGGCTCGGCTTACCATCTTGTCAGTCCCCTTCTCCGGCGCCCATCGCGCCCACGTCCGAAATCCCGCACCACCTTCCGCATCGACCGGCACGCCTGCGCGCCGGTCGAGGGATCAAATCAGCATCGTCACGCCTTCGATCGCGCGCACATGGCCGACGAAGGCATCACCGCGTACCTCGAAGTTCTTATACTGGTCGAAGCTTGCGCAAGCCGGTGACAGCATCACCGCCGAACCGCCCGTCTCGTCCCTGCCGGCATCAGCCGCGGCATGCGCCACTGCCTGCTCCAGCGTGCCCGAGATCTCATAGGGCACCGCTTCGCCGAGCGTCGCGGCGAAGGCCGGTGCGGCCTCGCCGATCAGATAGGCCTTGGCGATCTTCGGGAAGAAAGGTGAAAGCGTCGTGATGCCCCCTTCCTTCGGCAGGCCGCCGGCAATCCAGTAGATGCGGTCATAGCTCGAAAGCGCAGGCGCCGCCGCATCCGCGTTGGTCGCCTTGCTGTCGTTGACGAAAACCACCGCGCCCTTGCGGCCGACCGGCTGCATGCGGTGCTTGAGACCGGGGAAACTCTTGAGGCCCGCGTGGATTTCCGTAGCGCTGACGCCGACCGCAAGGCAGGCAGCGATGGCCGCTGCCGCGTTCTGGGCGTTGTGACCGCCGCGCAGCGTCTGGATACCGTCGAGATCGACGAACAGGCTGGACGTGCCCCCCTCGGCCGTCAGGATGCGCGAGCCCTCGGCATAAAGGCCGCTTGCCAGCACATGGCGGCGCGAAATGCGCACGGTCTTGGTACCGGCGCGCTCGACGCGATCGGCGATCAGCGCCGAAAAACTGTCGTCGACGCCGACGATCGCCGTGCCGCTGCCGGCAACCAGCCGTTCCTTAATGTCGGCGTAATGCTGCATCGTGCCGTGGCGATCGAGGTGATCCGGCGTGAGATTGAGCAGAATGCCTGCGCTCGGGTTCAGCGTCGGCGCCAGGTCGATCTGGTAGGACGAGCACTCGACCACGTAGAAGCGTCCGGCCTTCGGCGGGTCAAGCGTCAGCACCGCCGTGCCGATATTGCCGCCGAGCTGGGTGTCGCGGCCGCTTTCTTTCAGGATATGGGCGATCAGCGCCGTCGTCGTCGACTTGCCGTTGGTGCCGGTAATCGCAATGAACGGGCAATCGGGCGCATGCGCCCGGCGCTCGCGCACGAAAAGCTCGACGTCGCCGATGATCTCGACGCCCGCCCCATGAGCGAGATCCACCGTCCAGTGAGGCTTCGGATGCGTCAGCGGCACGCCGGGCGAAAGCACGAAGGCGGCAAAGCCGGACCACTCGACCGTGCGCAGGTCCGCCGTCGGCACGCCTGCGGCAGAAGCCTTGGCGACGCTATCCGGGTTGTCGTCCCAGGCGGTGACCGCGGCGCCACCGGCGACGAGCGCCTCAGCCGTGGCCAGCCCCGAACCGCCGAGACCGAAGAGAGCGACTTTCCTGCCCTTGAAGGAGGTGACCGGGATCATCGTCCGCTCACCGCAGCTTGAGGGTGGAGAGGCCGACCATCGCCAGGATAACGGCGATGATCCAGAAGCGGATCACGACCTGGCTTTCGGTCCAGCCCTTCTTTTCGAAGTGGTGGTGGATCGGCGCCATCAGGAAGACGCGGCGGCCGGTGCGCTTGAACCAGAAGACCTGGATGATGACCGACAGGGTCTCCATGACGAAAAGGCCGCCGATGATGATCATGACGATCTCGTGCTTGACGGCGACGGCAACGGTGCCGATCAGGCCGCCGAGCGCCAGCGAACCGGTGTCGCCCATGAAGATGGCGGCCGGCGGCGCATTGAACCAGAGGAAGCCGAGGCCGGCGCCGATGACGGCGCCGAGAATGACGGCAAGCTCGCCGGTGCCGGGCACGAAATGGATCTGCAGATAGTTGGCGAAGACGGCGTTACCGGCAAGGTACGCGATCAGGCCGAAGGCGGCAGCGGCAATCATCACAGGCACGATCGCGAGACCGTCGAGACCATCGGTCAGGTTTACGGCATTGCCGGCGCCGACGATGACGAAGCCGCCGAACAGCACGAAGAAATAGCCGAGGTTGACGATCAGGTCCTTGAAGAAGGGGAAAGTGACGGAGGAGCCGAAGGTGGAGCCGGACGGGCCGCTCGAAAGCGAGGCCTGCATCATGAAGAACACGGCGATCGCCGCGATCACGAACTCGATGCCGAGGCGCGCCTTGCCGGAAAAGCCCTTATCCGACTGCTTCGTAACCTTGAGGTAATCATCGTAGAAGCCAATGGCGCCGAAGCCGAGCGTGACGAGCAGCGTCGAGACCACGTAGACGCTCGACAGATCGGCCCACAGCAGCGACGAAACGACGATGCCGGCCAGGATCATCAGGCCGCCCATGGTCGGCGTGCCGGCCTTCTTGAAATGCGTCTGCGGCCCGTCGGCGCGGATCGGCTGGCCCTTGCCCTGGCGGATGCGCAGCGAGGCAATCATCGCGGGCCCGAAGAGGAAGACGATCATGGCCGACGTGAAGAGCGCCGCACCGGTGCGGAACGTGATGTAGCGAAAAAGATTGAAAAACTGAAAGTGGTCCGCCAGTTCCACGAGCCAAATGAGCATAAGGGACCTTTCCCCAAAGGTTTCCTGCACAATGATGCAGCAGTTTAAAGTGTTACAGCGAAGCTTTCCCGCCCCGGGAATAGCGCGGCGCCGTAGTATTTCGAAACACGTCCAACAGAATCATCTGAAAAACGATACGCGCTTGCATGAGAAAGTGTTAGGGCGCGCGGCCTAACCTCAAACTGTATCCACCGCGCCATCATGGCGGTGCCGCCGGCTCTTTTATTGCCCGCTATCCCTCGGCTTCGGATCCCTCGGCCGCGTATTCCTCGGCTTTCGCCGCCGGATAGGTGTCGATCAGCGCCTGCACGATCTTGGCGCAGCCGGTCCCCTTGGACGACTTGACCATGACGACGTCGCCCGGTGCGACAGCGGCCAGCGCGTAGGCTTTGAGGTCCTCGACGCTCTCGCGGTAAACAACCGAAACTTCGGGCGGCAGCGCGTCGCGCAGGTGCGCCATCAGCGGCCCGGCGAGCCAGACGTCGGTGATGCCGGCTTCGATGAGCGGACGGGCAAGTGCCGCATGCACCTCGGCCGCGTGTTCGCCCATTTCCAGCATGTCGCCGAGCACGGCAACGCGACGGCCGCCGACCGGCGGCTCGCTGTCGCGCAGGAGCGAAATCGCCGCCCGCATCGAGCTCGGATTGGCGTTGTAGCTCTCGTCGATCAGCTTCAGCGTACCGCCGCCGATGACAAGCGTATGGCGCCGACCCCTACCCGTTTCGGCCTGCATGGTTGCGAGCGCCGAAGCCGCATAGTCGAGATCGCCGCCGGCAAGCTTGACCGCTGCCAGAACCGCAACCGCGTTTTCGGCGATGTGGCGCCCGGGGGCACCGATCGCGACTTCGAGCGTGCGACCACCGATGCCGGCCCAGAGGATCGAGCCTTCCGCACCGCCGCTGAACTCGACCAGCCGGAATTCGGCCTTCGGGTTGGCGCCGAAGGAATGGATATGGCTGACGCCGGCCGCAGCAGCGGCGTCTTCGAGCAGCTTGTATTGCGGGCTGTCGTGAATGATCAGCGCGTGGCCGCCATTGACGACGCCTTCGAAGATCTCGGCCTTTGCTTCGGCGATCTGGTCGAGGCTCTCGAAATTGCCGAGATGGGCGGCGGCGATGCTGGTGACGATGGCCACGTGCGGGCGCACCATGGCGGTCAGCGGCCTGATCTCGCCCGGATGGTTCATGCCGATTTCGAAGACGCCGAAATCGGTGGCCTCGGGCATGCGTGCAAGCGTCAGCGGCACGCCCCAGTGATTGTTGAAGGAGGCGACCGACGCATGCACGCGGCCCTGCGGCTGCAGCACGTGGCGCAGCATCTCCTTGGTGGTCGTCTTGCCGACCGAACCGGTGACGGCGATGATCTTGGCGGCGCTGCGGTCGCGCGCAGCGCATCCAAGCCGGATCATCGCTTCGAGCACGTCGTCGACGACGATCATCGGCGCATTCAGCCGTCCGAGCGCCGGCAGCTTGCCTTCGCTGACGACCAACACCGCGGCGCCATTGGCAAGCGCAATGCCCGCATAGTCGTGGCCATCCACGCGATCGCCCTTGATCGCGAAGAAAGCTTCGCCCTTGCCGATCGAGCGGCTGTCGATGGAGATCCCCGAGATGCCTTCCGGCAGATTGCCGACCGGCCGGCCATTCATGGCGGCCAGGAGATCGCTGCTTGTCCAGAGCCAGTTCAAATCACAAGCCTCCCAATGCCTTGCGGACCTCCGCATGATCCGAGAAGGGCAGCGTGACGGAGCCGATCGTCTGCCCCTCCTCGTGCCCCTTGCCGGCGACGATCAGCGTGTCGCCGGTCTTCAGCATGCCGACCGCCGTGCGGATCGCCGTGGCGCGGTCGCCGATTTCGATCGCGCCCTTGGCCGCAGCCATGATTTCGGCGCGGATCACATCAGGCACTTCCGAGCGCGGATTGTCGTCGGTCACAATCGTCACGTCGGCAAGCCGGGTGGCGATCTCGCCCATGATCGGGCGCTTGCCCTTGTCACGGTCGCCGCCGCAGCCGAAGACCACGACGACGCGGCCGGTGGTGAACGGGCGCACCGAGGCGAGCACATTTTCGAGCGCATCCGGCTTGTGGGCGTAGTCGACATAGGCGAGCGCGCCGTCCCGGGTCTGGCCGACCAGTTCGAGACGACCGGAGGCACCCTGCAGCTTTTCAAGCGCGGAGAAGGCCGCCTTGGCGCTGATGCCGGTGGACATGGCAAGGCCTGCCGCAACGAGCGCATTGGCGACCTGGAAGTCGCCGGCCAGCGGAATGTGGATTTCGAAGATGTCGTCGCCGACATGCACTTCGGCCGACTGCTTGTGGCGGAAATGTTCGACCCGCTTCAGCGAGATATAATCGCCCTTGCGGCCAACGGTGCGTACGTCGAGCTTGGCCTTGCGGGCGGCCGCAATCGCCTGGTCCGACCATTGGTCGTCGGCAAAGATCACCGCCGGCGCGCCCTTCGGCAACAGCGCCTCGAACAGCCGCATCTTGGAGGCCATGTAGTGCTCCACCGTCGGGTGGTAGTCCATGTGGTCGCGGCCGAGATTGGTGAAGGCGGCAGCCGCAAGGCGCACGCCGTCGAGCCGGCTCTGGTCGAGACCGTGGCTGGAGGCCTCCATCGCCGCATGGGTGACGCCTGCATCGGCAAGTTCGGCCAAGAGCTTGTGCAGCGACACCGGATCGGGCGTCGTCAGCGAACCGTAATCGTTACGCCCCGGCGCGATGACGCCGGTCGTGCCGATCATCGCGGCTGCAAGACCGGAATGGGCCCAGATCTGGCGGGTAAACGAGGCGACCGAGGTCTTGCCGGCGGTCCCGGTGACGGCGACCATGGTATCGGGCTGGCGGCCATAGAAGGCAGCGGCAGCGCGGGCGAGAAAGGCGCGGGGTTCGGAAAGCTTGAGCACGGGCGCCGCCGAGGCGTCGACGTCAGAGTCCGTTGCGGTGACGACAGCGACCGCGCCGCGCTTCAGGGCGTCGGCGACATAGGTACTGCCATTGGCCTTGCTGCCGGAAACGGCGACGAAGAGATCCCCTGGCTGAACCTGCCGGCTATCGGCCGTCAGTCCGGCAACGTCGATATCGGCGGCAGCGCCGCTCAATTGCGCCGAAAGTTCCGGGAAGTTCGATCCCGCCAGGTCTTTGATCTTCATGAACGCACGTCTCGCATCGATTTCGATCCGCAAGAATCGCGAATCGTCCGCTTTCTCATTTCATGTCTAATAAGACACAAGCAAGGCAGAACCGTCTTCTCCAAACTTTGGTTCGACACCGAGCAGCGGCGCAGAGCGGCTGATGATGTCACGAACCATGGGAGCCGCGTTCGAGCCTGCGGTGCGCCCGCCACCCTCGCCGGTCTTCGGCGCGTCGATGAAGGTCAGCACAATGTATTTCGGGTTGTCGATCGGGAAGGCCGCGAGGAAGGCGTTGAAGTTCTGGTCGCTGGCATAGCGGCCGTTGACCACCTTGTCGGCCGTGCCGGTCTTGCCGCCGACGTTGAAGCCCGGAACCAGTGCGCGCTTGCCGGAGCCTGCAATGCCGTTCCAGCGCAGCAGGAAGCGCATGTCGTCGCTGGTGCTCTTCTTGACCACCGGCGTGGCGACTGCGTTGGCCTCTTCCTCGGTGCGCGGCAGGAAGGTCGGCTCGATCAGCTTGCCGCCGTTGACGAGTGCAGCACCCGCGACCGCCGTCTGCAGCGGCGTCGTCGAGACGCCGTGACCGAAGGAGATGGTGACCGAGTTGATCTTCTTCCATTCGCGCGGCTGCGTCGGTGATTTCACTTCCGGCAGCTCGGTCGGCAGCTTGGAAAGCAGGCCGAGGCGTGTCAGGAATTCCTTGTGCCCGGGAATGCCGACGAGGTCGGCGATCTTCGCCGTGCCGATGTTCGACGAATACTGGAAGATTTCCGGAACGGTCAGAACGCGGCGCTTGCCGTGGAAGTCCTTGATGGTGAAGCCGCCGATGCGGATCGGCGCCGAGGCGTCGAAGCTGTCGTTCAGCGTCACCTTGCCGGAATCGAGCCCCATCGCGATGGTGAAGGTTTTAAAGGTGGAGCCCATTTCGAACGTGCCGTTCGACATGCGGTTCATCCAGCCCTCTTCCGCCCCTTCGGCCGGCTTGTTCGGGTCGTAGTCGGGTACCGACGCCATGGCCAGCACTTCGCCGGTGTGCACGTCGAGCACGACGGCACCGGCAGCGAGCGCCTGGTAGTTCTTCATGCCGGCATCGATGACGTCCCGCACGATGTTCTGCACGCGCACGTCGATCGAGAGCTTCACCGGCTCGAGCTTGGCGTCGCTGGTCATGCCGATCGCGGCGAGGTCGGCCAGCCCCTGGCTGTCGATGTAGCGCTCCATGCCGGCAACGCCGCGGTTGTCGATGTTGACGTGGCCGAGGATATGCGCGGCGGTGTGGCCGCCGGGATAGAAGCGGCGCTTTTCCGGACGGAAGCCGACGCCGGGAATGCCGAGCGCCAGGATCTCCGACTGCTGCTTCGGGGTCAGCTGGCGACGCAGCCATTGAAAGCGCGATTTCGACTTCAGCTTGTTGTAGATTTCGCGGCTATTGATGTCGGGCAGTACCGTCGCCAGCCGCTCGACCGCCTCGTCGGCATCGACGATCTTGTGTGGCTCGGCATAGAGCGAGACGGTGCGGATGTCGGTCGCGAGGATCTCGCCGTTGCGGTCGAGAATGTCGGGGCGCGACGCCATCAGGTTGTCGGCCCGGCCGATGCTGGAAACGGTCTCGGGCGCAGCCATGCCGTATTGCACCAGGCGGCCGCCGATGACGGCATAGACGATACCGAAGCTGCAGATCACGATGGCGACGCGGTTCTTCGCCTGGTTCGTGGTCTTCTTGCGTGTCCCCTGGAAGGTGACGTTGACGCCGCTTTCGGCCGGTCGGTTGTTTCCGCCCGCCGAGAAGTGCGCCTTGCTTTTCAACACCATGATGCGGGAGAGAAACGACATCAGCGCGCCACCGAGCCAGTTGCGATCTTATCGGTCTTTTCGATGATGGCAGCGATGCCATCCTTGGCTGACTTGTCCTCGGGCACGGGCAGATCGGCCTTCATCATCGGCAGTTCCTGCGGCTGCGCGAGCTGCGTCGAGGGGGTCGGCACGAGCTGCAGGTCGGCTCCGAAGGCGCCGACGAGGCGCTCAAGCCGGTTCGGCTGGGTCAGAAGCGCCCAGTCGGCCCGAAGCAGGTCGATCGTGTCTTCCTCGAGCTTGATCGCCACGTCGAGCCTGCGGACTTCCTCAAGCTTGTTTTCGGCGCGATGCTTGATCGTGTAGGTCACCGTGGCCGCGGCCGTCATGACGACGATCAGAACGATATCGAACGTTCGAAGCATGTCTTGTCAGCCCCCCAGCCGTGCAAGGCTTGCCAGTTCCGGCAGATTGAAAATGGACAGATCGTTTCCCGGCGACTGAGCCTCAGTGCGGATACCGGCGCGCAGCTTGGCGGAGCGCGCGCGCGGATTGAGGGACGCTTCTTCCTCGCTGGCCGATACCATAGGCTTGCCAACTGGCGTGAAGGTTGCCGCCCGCGCCGAAACCATCGGCAGGTGGCGCGAACCGCTGGCCTTGCCGGAGCGGTCCTGGAAGAATGCCTTGACGATGCGGTCTTCAAGCGAATGGAAGGTAACGACGACGAGACGGCCACCGGGCTTCAGCGCCTTCTCGGCAGCAAACAGCGCCTGGGCCAGCTCACCGAGTTCATCGTTGACGAAGACGCGCAACGCCTGGAAGACGCGGGTCGCCGGATGGATCTTGTCCTTGGCCTTGCGCGGCGTCACCACCTCGATCAGGCCGGCAAGATCACGGGTCGTCTCGAACGGCTGTTCGGCGCGGCGCTTCTCGATGGCGCGGGCGATGCGGCCCGCCTGCTTCTCTTCACCGAGAAAACCGAAGATGCGGATGAGGTCGGAGACCTTGGCGCGGTTGACGACGTCGGCGGCAGAGACGCCTGACGCTGACATGCGCATGTCGAGCGGCCCCTTCTTCTGGAAGGAGAAGCCGCGCTCGGCCTCGTCGATCTGCATGGAGGAAACGCCGATATCGAGCACGACGCCATCGAGCCCGCCCTCGGGCGCCTGGGCGGCAAGATCGGAGAATTGCGCATGAATAAGCTTCAGCCGACCGCCCCACTCGGCGACCTGCGCCTGGCCGGCAGCAATCGCCGTCGGGTCGCGGTCGAGCGCGATCACGTCGGCACCGGCCTTGAGGATTGCGGAGCTGTAGCCACCGGCACCGAAGGTGCCATCGAGGATGACCTTGCCGGGCGCGGGCTCGAGAGCCGCAAGCACCTCGGGCAAGAGAACGGGAATGTGACGAACCGGTCCGCCTTCGGCTTCAGAAACACCTCCGCCTTGATCCGTCACCATTCCCTCTCTCCATTCTATTCTGGACGCAACCCCCGTGACTTGCGCCCTTCCCGGGCTGCCGCCTGCGCCTTTTGAAAGGCCTGCGGCTCCCAGAGCTGAAAATAATCGCCCCGCCCGACGAACATCACGTCGGTCGAGATCCCGGTGAAGTCGCGGATGAAATCCGTCATCATCAACCGGCCTTCCGGATCGAGCTTCACGAAGACCCCGCCGCCGTGAACCAGCAGCGACATCTCGTTGGCCTCCGGGGAAAAAGGATCCTCGGCCGCCATCTGCTTCTCGAACCGATCCAGGAGATCCGGCCCACCGACGCTGACCGCCGGAAAGACGAAATCCTGAAAACAGTATAGCTCCCGAACGCCCCCATCCGACAGCACGGAGCGAAACGCCGAGGGAACGGAGACCCGCCCCTTCGCATCGATCCGATTGGTGGCATGTGACAAGAAGCGGTTCATAACGCGAAACGGCCGCCCAAGACTGACGGGCCACGATCATCGACCCGCGAGAACACGTCACTCCGCACGCAAGACAGCCCCGCCGAACAGTGGAATGTCCGACCACCCTCCGAAGCCGGAAGGCACTGGAATCTTGCGATGTTGGGCCGCGAAGCAGCCCCTGCGCAGTGCCATTATGGGATATCATGGGACCATATGGGCGTCAATGGGAATGGATCGTAAACAGCCGTCGGGCTGATCAAATATTGATAGGTTGTTAAGTTTAACGAAGCGTTACGAAGAGACCCCCACTGTCCGCGAATGCGACGGTCGAACGGCTTCAAATCGTTGAAAAATCAGAATGTGAGAAAAAGCGCAGGAACGACGCTGTCAGCATCTCTATGACGCAGGAATGACGGGATCCGCGCAGCATCGAAGAGTGCCGCCTCACTGCACCGCCAACATTAAGCTGAAGCACCTACCAGCGACGGAAGCAGCGGCAAAAATCGCTTGAGCCGCAATCAATGGCAGAGTACAGCCGCGCCATACATTTCATGATTGAAAAGAGGTAAAATTGGAGAAGGCAACATTTCTCGACTTGGCTAGCCAAATCTTTAGTATCGGCGCTGCCGCGATCGCCGCAATTACAGTCTCATACTTTGGTTCCCTCGCAGTGCGGTCCATCCGGTCATCGAAGATTGGCCCACTCGAAATCGAAGGGCAAATAGCGGGATCACAGATCGAAAAACCTTTCGAAATCACCGTCCTGTCAAACCACTACAACCAAGCACTATCCAGAGCCAATATCAGCTTTTGGTTTAGTCTTATTTTCGCAGCCATCGGGTTTGGCGTTATTATATTCGCGTTTCTAACGCATAATACAAATGACATCGCTGGAACTGCAATCAAGATAGTGAGCGGGACTATCATTGATGCGGTATCGGCGCTGTTCTTTGTACAGACGCAAAATGCGCAAAAATCCATGAGCGAGTTTTTCGAGAAGCTGCGGCTGGACCGCCTCAATGCCGAAGCACGCGAAATGATCAGCGAAATCGAGCTTGCAGAGCGAAGGGATCAGGTTCGCACCCAATTGATCATAAAATACTCTGGAATAGAGAAACTTATCGAAGGCGGGAAAAACTGAAGGGCCGTTATTCAGCCCCGCGCGACAGCGTCAGAAAGAGAAATCGCCAGTTGGCCTGTAAGCCGGGTTCTGTATGGCTCCGCCACCCGAAGGCAACGGAACGTGGCAGCCATTCATCTGGGACTACGTTTGCACGCAGCCTCTTGCAACCCACCCGGATGACTGGCCCGGAAACAGGCTGGGCGCTTGCGCGTCCGCGTCATCCCTATTCGGTCTTGCTCCCGGTGGGGTTTGCCGTGCCGTCCATGTCGCCATGTCCGCGGTGGGCTCTTACCCCACCCTTTCACCCTTACTCCGCAAGCGGAGCGGTTTGCTTTCTGTGGCACTTTCCCTGAGGTCACCCTCGCCGGACGTTATCCGGCACCGTGCTTCCGTGGAGCCCGGACTTTCCTCCCCCCGCGGCCTTTCGGCACTTGCGGAGAGCGGCTGCCCGGCCAACTGGCAGGCGCTCCTTAACGCAAGCCCCCGCCCGGCGCCAGAAAAAACGGCAGGGTTTCGAAAGCCACCAACAGGCAGATAGGCTGGAGCCTGGCGGATGCCGCCTTCGCCTAACGGAAGGCCACCGCGAAATCGGCGTCATATTCTGGCTCATCGATCCGGCCGTTTTGCACGAGGACAGCGCCGAGCCTGCCGATTTCATCGGAGCTTTTTGCCGCCTGGCCGTTACCGCCGGTGACGACAGCGATTCGGTCGCTCTCGGCAAAACCGATATAGGGCAGGCCATGCCGGGTGAACGAGGTGACGCAGGGCGAAAAATGAGTGGAGGCCGGCTTGAAAGCGGGCATCACCTCGGCCAGCAGCCGACGCAGATGCTCGGCCGCGGCGGCACCGCCAGGCCCGCGGAACCAGTGCCGTATCGCCGGCTCATCATCAAGCGTTCTATCGCTCGGATCACCGCCGATCTTGATGTAGGTCTTGCCGTCGGCATAGCCGACCGGCGGCAGCAGGTAGTAGCTCTTCTCCTGCTCTGGCGCCGCACCGATCAGCGAAGGCATGCCCTCGAAGTCAGGCAGCTCGCTCGCCGCCACCTCGGCGAACAGCACCGTGCGGGCCTTGACCGTCAGGTCGATCGGCCGCGGCAGCAGCGTGTTGGAAAGCGAGAAGCCACCGGCCGCCACGATGACCCGCGGCGCCGTCAGCCGATCGCCCTTGAGCGTGGTAACGATCACCCGGCCGGCGGTTTCTGCGATGGAGCGAACCTCGTCGCGCACGATCCGCGCGCCGGCCCTCTCGGCGCAGACGACCTGTGCGGCAACGAGCGCACGCGGGTTGACGTAACCGGCGCCAAGGCGCTCGTAAACGCCGGCCGCTCCCTCTGGAAAACGGAACCAGGGAAAACGCTGCGACAGCGTCTCGCGGTCGTAGAGCGGAGCCTCGACGCCGAGCGCATCCCGTGCCCTCTCCACCTGCTCGATATAGTCGTAGCTCGATCCCGGCGCCGGCCCGGCCATCAGGCAGCCGACCTCATGATAGAACCGGATGCCGCTCTCGCGCTCGATCTCGTCGTAGCGCTCGATCGAGCGCCGGGCAAGGCGCGCCCAGACGGGATCGTCGTCGATGGTGCGGGTGATGCGGGCATTGTCGTAATGGCTGGAAAAGACGCCGGAATGGCTAGCCCAGTCGCTCGGTTCGTCCGGGCCGACGAGCGCAACGTTCGCCCCCGACAGCGCCAGGTGCCGGGCCGCAGCCGCGCCCATCATGCCCTTGCCGACGACAATGAAATCAAAGCTTTCCGACATGCCCATCCCCGCTCCGCTGACACGGGAAGGAGGTAGCATATCGGCGCCGACAGGACACCACCACTCAAGGATTTAATTGGTGCGCCGGAACGCGAGACCTGTCCGGCTGGAGCATCCGCCATGGCCGCGTGGCCGGCGGATGATGCTCTCTCGTCGCGCGGGCAAATGCGTCACCCACGCTTGTCTGTCGATCGACCGGAGCGCCCGCTCTCAAGTGGAACCACCGAGGCGAAAAGATGCTCTGGTCTGGGAACGCCTATGCGTTCTTCGTGCGCCCAGTGGAACGCACGGTGTTCTAGTCGATGATGTCCTGGACCTTGCCGCAATAGCGCTTGGAAACCGGGTTCATGCGCTTGGCGCCATGGCCGGCATTGTACTTCAGGATCGTGCCACAGGTGGTGCCGCCCGACAATTCGTGCGCCATGGCGAGATACTTCATGCCGAACTTGATGTTGGTTTCCGGATCGTAGAGACCCTTGGAGGAACCGGAATAGCCCATCATGCGCGCCGTGGCGGGCTTGATCTGCATCAGGCCGATTTCGCCGGCGCTGCCGCGTGCCTTGGGATTGAAATTGCTTTCGACCTTGACGACCGCATGCGCCAGATCGACGGGAACGCCGTACTGCTTCGCATAGCTCTTGATGAGGGCTGAATACTGAACGTTCTTGGGAAGGTCCGGTTTCGGGAAGCCTGTGGTCCGGGTGACGGACGGGATGGAAGAGGTCTTGATGGTCTTGTCGACATTCCCCGCATACGACGTACCCATCCCGGCGAAGGACATGCCAAGGCATGCCGCCACCGCAGCAACAGACGATATTCTCATGTAGTTTGAATTCTCCGGTCTGGGGATTGGACCGAAGCGCACCCCGCTTCGAGCCTCACGTCCCGATCGTTTCATTCACAGGAAGTGAGCGTTGCGCCCTGAAGCTCCTGCAGTTTCAATGAGCGGGAAATGAACGGCGCATCATGGTAAACATGTGGCAAAGCTAAAAAAACATGCCACGAACATCCGCAAAACTGACCTCAGGACGAAAAATTCTTCCGCGTCAGGCGATGAATTGCGGCAGCCCGGAAAGCAGGCGATGGAGCGTATCGAGGGTTGAGATGTCGGCGATGCCGTCCACCCTCTGTTGCCGGAAATGCCTTTGGAACGCGGCAACGGCGCCCTCGGTTTTTTCGCAGAAATCGCCAGTCACTTCAATGCCGTAGCCATAGAGCGACAGCATCGACTGGATGGCCTCGACCGGCTGGCCGCGGTCGCCGCGCTGAAAAAAGCGCCCGCCGCCGATCGGCGCCGGCTCAACCCAGTGTCCGACCCCTTCGCGGTGAAGAACGTGCCAGGGAAATTTTTCTCCCGGATCGACCTTGCGAATGGGGGCGATATCGCTGTGCGCCAGCACCCTTTCCGGGGCAATCGACCACCGCTGGCCACAGTCCCGACACAATTCGACGACCGCTTCGATCTGTTTTTCCGGGAAATCCGGCAGTCCGCCGGGGTGGCCGGGATTGGCGATCTCGATGCCGATCGAAGAGGAGTTGATGTCGGTCTCGCCCTTCCAGTAGCTCTTGCCCGCGTGCCAGGCACGCAGCGTCTCAGGCACGAGCTGGTCAACACGCCCGTCCTCGTGAACGAAATAGTGGCTGGAAACCTGGCTCTCTTCACGACACAGCCATTCGAGCGCCGAAGCGCCCGTCGCCATGCCGGTGTAGTGCAACACGATCATATCCGGTGCCCGCTTGTCAGCGCGCTCACCGAAATTCGGCGACGGCATGAAGCGAGCCCCCGGATAGTCGCAGTATTTAGACGTCATGCAGCTCGGCGTTCTTTCTCGATCGCCTCATAGGCGGCATTGAGGGCCGCCATGCGATCATTGGCGATCGCGTGGAATTCTTGCGGTACGCCGCGCGCAACCAGCATGTCCGGGTGGTTCTCAGAAACCAGCACACGGTAGCGCTTGCGGATGTCGGCGAAATCATCCTTACGCGAAACGCCGAGCACCTGATAGGGGTCGCGACCGTCGCCGTGCACGTGACGGGCCATGATGCGACCGAAATGCGCCTCGTCCATGCCGAAGATCTCGCCGACCCGCAACAGAAACGCCAATTCGCGCTCGTGAACCGCACCGTCGGACTTGGCGATGTGGAACAGGCCGTCGACGATATCTTCGAGGATCGGGCAGTTTTCTTCGCAGGACGAACACAGCGACGCCATCTTCTCGGCATAGGCCTCGTAGCCGGCGACGTCCTGGCGCGCCAGGTTATAGAGACGCGCGACGTTCTGCGCCTGGTCGGGCGGGAACTGGAAGATGTCGCGGAAGGCGGCGACCTCGGCCTCGCTGACGATGCCGTCGGCCTTGGCCATCTTGGCCGAAAGCGCGATCATCGCGACGGAGAAGGCGACCTTGCGCCGTGTCTCCGGATCGCCCTCGAACAGGGTACGCACGGCCTCGACCACACCGGCAAGCGCATTGCCGGTGGCGGTAACGATCTTGAGGAGGCTGTCCCAGAATGACATGCGAGAATCCCTGTCTCTCCAGCATATAGCATGGACTTGTGTGGTGGCAAATTGCAAGCGGTGGGATGGTCCGAACCACGAGGATGACGAATTTGTGATGGCACCTCACTATTGTCAATCCATCGATTGGAACTTGCGACAGCTGGTAGACGGAAAGCTGTTCCCTTGGGAACACCCTAGCGATCCGAAGCGGCAAATTTATGCCGCAAAACGCGCCGAATGCACCGCCTGCGAAGGCCGCGCCTCCTGATCGCCTGCTAACGCCTGCGACAATCGGCGCGGCGCCGGGCCTGCCCTTCGTCTCCGACGGCAGAACGCGGCCGTTCCCTCCCCGCCTCGACACAACATCCACAGGGCCGTCATTTAAATTCCATCCGATTTGCGCTATGGAGGCCGCACCCATCGCATGCCAAAGTCCCGAGGAGGAAACATGGCCAAGAAAAAAGTCGCAATGCTGACGGCCGGCGGGCTCGCACCCTGTCTGTCATCGGCCGTTGGAGGACTGATCGAGCGCTATACGGACATAGCGCCCGAATACGAACTGGTCGCCTATCGCTCGGGTTACCAGGGCGTGCTCCTTGGTGACCAGATCGAAATCACCCGCGACATGCGCGAGAAGGCCCATATCCTGCACCGCCATGGCGGCTCGCCGATCGGCAACAGCCGCGTCAAGCTCACCAACGCCGCCGACTGCGTCAAGCGAGGCCTGGTCAAGGAAGGCGAAAACCCGCTGCGTGTCGCAGCCGAACGCCTTGCCAAGGACGGCATCTCGATCCTGCACACCATCGGCGGCGACGATACCAACACGACCGCTGCCGATCTTGCCGCCTATCTCGGCGCCAACGGCTACGACCTGACCGTGGTCGGCCTGCCGAAGACCGTCGACAACGACGTCGTTCCGATCCGCCAGACGCTCGGCGCCTGGACGGCTGCCGAATACGGCGCCCGCTTCTTCGACAATGTCAGCAACGAACAGAGCGCCGCTCCGCGCACGCTCGTCGTCCATGAAGTCATGGGCCGCCACTGCGGCTGGCTGACGGCGGCCACCGCCCGCTCCTACATCCAGATGACCGACGACAAGGAATTCGTCGACGGTTTCATGATGAACCGGCAGATGAAGAACATCGACGGCCTTTACCTGCCGGAGATGAAATTCGACCTGCAGGCCGAAGCAGACCGCCTGCGCCAGGTCATGGACCGCTCGGGCTTCGTCACGCTGTTCGTCAGTGAAGGCGCCTGCCTCGACGCCATCGTCGCCGAACGGGAAGCCGCCGGCGAGACCGTCAAGCGCGACGCCTTCGGCCACGTGAAGATCGACACCATCAATGTCGGCAACTGGTTCTCCAAGCAGTTCGCGGCCCTTCTCGGCGCCGAGCGCTCCATGGTGCAGAAGTCCGGCTACTACGCCCGCTCGGCTCCGGCCAACGGCGACGACCTGCGCCTGATCCAGAGCATGGTCGATCTCGCCGTCGAAAGCGCGCTCAACAAGGTCTCGGGCGTCACCGGTCACGACGAGGACCAGGGTGGCAAGCTGCGCACCATCGAGTTCCCGCGCATCAAGGGCGGCAAGCAGTTCGACACCTCGACCAAGTGGTTCGGCGAGGTGATGGACGTCATCGGCCAGAAGTGGAAAGCCCAGAAGCACTGAACGAAACTTGCCGGCGGGTGCATAGGACATCCGCCGACAACGCCTGATTAGACGTTGACGGCTCCGCGTTTCCGTGGCTGGCTCGGCAAATTGATTGCCGAGACGCCCTCAAACGCGGAGCTTTTTCATGTCGTTCGAACACTGGTTTGCCTTTGCCGCGGCCTCGGCCGTGCTGCTCGCCATCCCCGGCCCCACCATTCTCCTCGTCATTTCCTATGCGCTCGGCCATGGCCGCAGAACCGCGGGCGCGACGGTCGCCGGCGTGGCGCTCGGCGATTTCACCGCCATGACCGCCTCCATGCTCGGCCTCGGCGCCCTGCTTGCCACCTCCGCCGCCATCTTCACCGTGTTGAAATGGGTGGGCGCTGCCTATCTCATCTGGCTCGGTATCAAGCTCTGGCGCGCGCCGGTGGCAGCCGGCGGCGACGCCGACCTCGAAACCACGTCGACGGAACGCCCGCTGCGCATCTTCTTTCATACCTATGCCGTGACCGCACTGAACCCGAAGAGCATCGTCTTCTTCGTCGCCTTCCTGCCGCAGTTCCTCGATCTCAGCCAGCCGCTCTTTACCCAGATGGCGATTTTCGAGCTGACGTTCCTGACGCTCGCGATCCTCAACGCCAGCCTCTATGCAGCCCTTGCGACCGCCGCCCGCAGCACGATTTCCAAGCCGAATGTGCGCCGGATCGTCAACCGCGCCGGCGGCTCCATGCTGATCGGCGCCGGGCTTCTGACGGCGACGATGAAGCGGGCCACGGCCTGAAATTCGCCCCCACGCTTGCCGCCGCCAGCCTCATAGGTTAATGGAGATTCACGCTTGGCGGCTGGCAACCGCTGATTTGCAGGGGCTACGGGGCCCAGAAGCACGAAAGTGACAGAATGGCGAATTACCGTATTTCCCTTTCCAAACAGACGTTTGGCATGGCAGCTTTGTTGTCGGCGACCATCGTCTCGGGATGCTCAACGGTAGAGCACACGTCGCTGGCAGACCTCACGGCCGTGCAGACGGTCACGCCCCTCGCAAAGCCCGGCACCGAAACGACGGCCTATGCGCTGCCGACGCCCGACGGCGTCGCCACCGCAACGAGCGCGGCCCTGACGGCTCAGACGGCAGGCCAGACCGCTGGCGTCGCCGCCACCTACCCGGTCGCGACCGATCTGGCACAGGGCGCCGAAGCTGCCCCTGCACTGGTCGCGGTTCCCGCGTCCAAGCCGGGCGACACGATGGCGCTTGCCATGGTTGCCCCGACGACCCAGAACGGCGCCAGCGCGGCGATTGCCGCCGCTGAAGCCTCCTCGCCCGCCGACACAACGCAGGTTGCATCCGCCGCCCTTTCGCCGGCGGCAACCAAGACCACGCGCGTCCAGGACCTGCCGGTCTCGACGCTCGCAGTTGCGGCCGCAATGGAATCGGACTTCGACACCGGCGAACCGGTCGGCCTCGAAACGCTGGTCGCCAACCGCATGATCGTTCCAACCGAGCGCCCGAAGACCGGCGTCATCGGTTCGACGGTGGCCGCAGTCGCCAACGTCATTCCGGATTCGATGAAGTTCACCAAGACGCCGACGAGCTCGCGTCCCGAACTCGACAAGATGATCAAGTACTATGCCGATCTCAACGGCATTCCGGTGGAGCTGGTGCACCGCGTCGTCAAGCGCGAGAGCAACTACAATCCGCGCGCCTACAGCAAGGGCAATTACGGCCTGATGCAGATCCGCTACAACACCGCCAAGGGTCTCGGCTATGACGGTCCGGCCGAAGGTCTGTTCGACGCCGAAACCAACCTCAAATACGCGACCAAGTATCTGCATGGCGCCTGGATGGTGGCCGACAACCAGCATGACGGCGCAGTCAAGCTCTATGCCAGCGGCTATTACTACCACGCCAAGCGCAAGGGCCTGCTCGAAGAGCTCGGCATGAAGTAAGCCGGCCATCCGGTTTGCCCGAAGCGAAGCTGCTTCTCGACGGTTCAGGAATTCCCTTATGAGGCGCTCAATCGAGCGCCTCAATTATTTTGGCGTTGAGCTTCTGCACGTCGTAGCCAAGGCGTGAGGGCGTAAGGCCCAGCCGCACGACCGCCAGCTTCAGCGAAGGCACGAGCATGATCGCCTGGCCGTCATGGCCGAGCATCCAGAAGGCGTCCGCCGGGAAACTGCCCGTTCCTGCCCGCGCGCCGTTTTCCTCGAGCCAAACCTGACCCTGGCCGTATTTCCCGCCCGATGCCTTGGTCGGCGTGCGCATGAAGGCGACATAGTCCTTCGGCAGCATCGCCCTCCCCTTCCAGACGCCATCCTGCAGCAGGAACTGCGCAAACCGCGCCCAGTCCTGCGTCGTCGCATACATGTAGGAGGAACCGACGAAGGTTCCGGCCTCGTCCGTCTCCAGAACGGCGCTCGTCATGCCGAGCGGTGCAAACAGCGCGTCATAGGGAAAGGCAAGCGCTGCCGCCGGGTCGTCGAAGGTCCGCATCCAGATCCGCGACAGCAGCGTGCTGGTGCCGCTCGAATAGCTGAAGTTCGCGCCGGGCTTTGCACCCAGCGTCCGCGTAGCGGCAAAACCCGCCATGTCCTTTTCCAGATAGAGCATGCGCGTCACGTCGGTGACGGCGCCATAATTCTCGTTGAAGGCGAGCCCGCTCTGCATCCCCATCAGGTCCGCAAGCGTGATGGCCGACCGCTCGTCCCCGGCCCATTCCGGCAGCAGGTTTCGTTGCGACACGTCCATCCGCCCGTCAGTGATCCGAAGGCCAATCAGCGCCGCCGTCACCGACTTGGTCATCGACCAGCCGAGCAGCGGCGTCGAACGGTTGAAACCCTTGCCATAGGTTTCCGCCACCAGCTGCCCGTCGCGGATCACGGCGATCGCCCGCATGCCGGGCCCGGCGAGATCGGCGTCCTCGATGAGCTTCTGCAGGGCCGGCTCGATCGCGACCCCATCGCCTTCGGGCCAGGCCGCACCCGGCACCGGCGCTGCCGCGGCGGTTTTCGTTTCGATCGGTGCCAGGGCCGCGGCATTGCCGTCGGGCAGGCTGGCGCAGCCGGCACCCGGACGGTAGGCCGCGTAACCGGGTGCGGCAAAACCGAGGATGCGCGCCGTCACCAGTTGCTTCTCCTTGTCGACGCCGACGCGCACGAGCTTGAGCAAGGGATGGCCGGGGGCCTGCACGTCGTCGGCGAGCACCGCCTGGGCATCGCGCCCGGCGATGAAGACGTTGGAGCAGACAATCTTCGCGGCATAGCCGTCGCCGACCTTCAGCAGTTCCGGCGGCGCCAGCGCAAGCCAGCCGAACAGACCGACGACGATCAGCGCCAGCGCGGCTCCCGAAATCTTCAGCAAACGTCTCATGCGATCCTCCGGCCTGATGCGCAAAGAGAACCAGCATTTTGCCGCAAGGGAAAGCCCCGGCCGGCTCAACTTTTCATATTAGAAAGACGTTCAGGCGGTCGAAAAAAGTGCAGCACTTTTCTGCCCGTGACGTGGTCTCGCTTAAGCCCGGGCCGAGCGGCGCGACTCTTCCGCCTCGCCGTCGCCGACGAGCACCGAGACGTCGGCCATAACAGGCGAAACCCAGGGGCCGCGGATCTCGGCAGCGCCGCAGGCCCGCGCGCAATCCGCCTCACTCTCCTTCTCGACACCGCTGACGGCGATCGAAAGCCGCAGCACCTGTCCTGTTTTGATCAGGCAGGCGAGCAAGGCCACGCTGCGCTCGCTGCCATGTGCGGCACGAACGGCGGCGAGATCGACGGTCACCTGGTCGGGCTGCACGTCGGAGATCTGGTTCAGGGGCAGCGACGAGGCGGAGCCGCCGCCAAGCGCGACGCGAACGCCGAGCGCGCGCAGCCCCCTCAAGTTGTCGGTGACGATGACAAGATCGTCGGTCGAGACGCCCTCGGCGACCTCGATCGTCAACCGCTCCGGCGAAAGTCCGGCATCCGAAAGGCACCGCTCCACCTGCGTGACGAAATCGCGGTCGCGCAGTTGCGAGACGAAGGGTGCGATCGTCAGCCCCTTGGGGACGTTCCAGCCGGCCGCCTGCCTGCAGGCGGATTGAAGCGCCCAGGCGCCAAGCGCCAGGGTGATCGCGCTCTGTTCCGGCGGCTCGAACGTTTCCGCGCCGATGACGCCGAGATGGGGATGCCGCCAGCGCAGCAGCGCCTGGAACCCGCCGATGGAGCCGCTTTCGATGCCGAGGATCGGCAGGAACGCGAGAAAGAACTCGTCCGCCTCGAAACCGCGCGTAAGATCGCGCTCGGCTTCCGCCCGCTGCCGCACGGCATGGCTCAGGGTTTCCGAGTGGAAGGCATGGCTGTTGCCGCTGATCGCCTTGGCCTCGTAGAGTGCCAGGTCCGCCCTTTTCAACACGTCGGATGTCGACTTGTCCGACCGCTCGATGAAGGCGATGCCGATGCTGCAGCCGGACGCGATGCGCGTCTCCCCGAGATCGAACGGCGCTTCGAACAGCTTCTCCACCCGCGTCGCGAGCATTTCGGCATCGGCTTGAGACGGCGCGTGCGCAGCCGCAAGCACGAACTCGTCGCCGCCCAGCCGGTAGATCGTCGCCTCGCCGGCAAAGGCACGCCTGAGACGGGCGCCGAACAGCGCCAGCAACCGGTCGCCGGCGTCATGGCCCAGCGTATCGTTGATCACCTTGAAGCGGTCGAGGTCGAGAAGAAGCAGGGCATTGCGGGCAAACGCTGTACCTTCTGCACAGAGCGCCTGGCTGATGTCGGCTTCGAGCGCTGCGCGGTTTGCAAGTCCCGTCAGCCTGTCACGATGAACTTCGTTGCGCAGGCGGCGCTCGGCGCGCCGCGCGGCGCGCAACTCCAGCTCGAGCCGGCGCGAATAGCGCCAGCGATAGAAAGAGCCGCCGAGGACAAAGGGCATGGCGCCGGCCGCAAGCACGGCGGGAGCGTCCCAATGCGGCGCCATCTGACCGGGAAGAGCGGTTCCACCGGCAAGCCACGCCGCAGAAACCAGAGCCCCCAATGCCGCGCCGGCAGCCGCAAATCGCTGCTCGGGCTTCGGCAGAAACGTACTTAACATCATGTCGACGCCCCCCCGTATGTGAGGAGGTGCTAGCACGTCAGGGTTTAATGAATTCTTATGGGTGAAAAATTGTAGATTTGGGCTCGGGAGGCCGGCCCGACCCTTGTGGAAAGCCCGTCATCAAAGTGTAGCCGAGTCACTTTAGAAGCGCCTAAGTTTCAACTGGATGACCGGCAGAGATGAATGAACTCGCTCCCGACGTAGGCTTTGGCAGAAAAAATCCGAAGCTGAAAAACGCCCTGCTCCAGCACAAGACCTTCTCCCTCGCAGGCCTCTCGGAACGCCTCTTCGGCCTGCTTTTTTCGGGGCTCGTCTATCCGCAGATCTGGGAGGATCCGATCGTCGACATGGAGGCGATGCAGCTGACCCCGGAAAGCCGGATCGTCACCATCGGCTCCGGCGGCTGCAACATGCTGACCTACCTGTCGGCCGGCCCGCGCAGAATAGACGTCGTCGACCTCAACCCGCACCACATCGCGCTCAACCGCCTGAAGCTCGCAGCTTTCCGCCACCTGCCGAGCCACAAGGACGTCACGCGGTTTCTCGCGACCCAGGGCACGGCGAGCAACGTCCAGGCCTTCGATCTCTTCCTCGCACCGAAGCTCGATACGGCGACGCGCAGTTACTGGAACGGCCGCGACATGACCGGCCGCCGGCGCATCGGCGTCTTCGGGCGCAACATCTACCGCACCGGCCTGCTCGGCCGCTTCATTGCAGCCAGCCACCTGCTTGCCCGTCTGCACGGGGTCAACCCGGAAGACTTCGTCCAGGCGCGGTCCATGCGCGAACAGCGCCAGTTCTTCGACGAGCGCCTGGCGCCGCTGTTCGATCGCCCCGTCATCCGCTGGATCACCGGGCGCAAGAGCTCGCTCTTCGGCCTCGGCATTCCGCCGCAGCAGTTCGACGAACTCGCAAGCCTGAGTGCCGAAAAGTCGCTCGCCGCCGTGCTGCGCCATCGCCTGGAAAAGCTCACCTGTCATTTCCCGCTGCGCGAAAACTACTTCGCCTGGCAGGCCTTCGGCCGCCGCTACCCGCTGCCGCATGAAGGCGACCTGCCGCCCTATCTCGACGCCGGCGCCTATGAGGCGATCCGCAACAATGCCGAGCGCGTCGAGGTGCATCACGCAAGCTTCACCGAGCTTCTCGCCGGAAAATCCGCCGGCTCCGTCGATCGCTACATCCTGCTCGACGCACAGGACTGGATGACCGACCAGCAGCTGAACGACCTCTGGACCGAGATCACCCGCACGGCGGATGAAGGTGCCGTCGTGATCTTCCGCACGGCGGCGGAAGACAGCATCCTGCCCGGCCGTGTCTCCCCGGCCCTGCTGGACCAGTGGCACTACGACGCCGAAACCGCCCTGCGGCTCGGCGCCGATGACCGCTCCGCCATCTATGGCGGCTTCCACATCTACCGCAAGAAGGGCTGAAACGTGCAACAGGCCGGGATCTCCCACGCGCGGCGCATGGACCACATGTACCGCTATCAGCGGCACTTCTACGATCTGACGCGGAAGTACTATCTCTTCGGCCGCGACACGCTGATCCGCGAAATGAACCCGGCCTCCAGCGCCTCGGTGCTTGAGGTCGGCTGCGGCACCGGCCGCAATCTGGCGCTGATCGGCCGCTGTTTCCCCTCGGCCCGCCTGTTCGGGCTCGACATCTCCCAGGAAATGCTGACCTCGGCCGATGCGAAGCTCAACCGCGGCGGCAACAGGCGCGCCACGCTCCGCGTCGCCGACGCGACGGACTTCAACCCGGCGATTTTCGGCGAAAGCGGTTTCGACCACATCGTCATCTCCTATTCGCTGTCGATGATCCCCGACTGGCAAAAGGCGATCGACGCGGCGATCGCAGCGCTGAACCCGGGCGGCTCGCTGCACATTGCCGATTTCGGCCAGCAGGAACGCCTGCCAACGAGCTTCCGCCGGGCGCTGCACGGCTGGCTCAACCGCTTCCACGTGACGCCGCGCGAGCGGCTTTTCGAGGTGTTGCGCGAGAAAGCCCGCGAAAATGGCGCCGATCTCGAACGCCGCGCCATCGGCCGCGGCTATGCCTGGCTCGCCGTCTACCACCGCCCTTTCGTGGCGATCGCCGCCTGAGGCGGCAGGCGGTTACACCAACGTTTTCCACCCTGCCTGAGGTAGCTATTCCAGCAAGCGCCGAAACCGCCTGGTTTTCGGCGTTTTTTGGCTTTTCTGCCACCCGCAATTCCCGCTTGAGCTAACTCAATTTTTACGATGATATGGTGAAAATGAGGTTCACGCCTCACTGGGGAAATCACCGACAGGGAAGCCATCGTGTGAGGCAGGATCATCGATCGTCTCTAGACAGGAAAATCATGCGCCGGCTTCTCCTGGCTCTGCTGCCTCTTGCCACCCTTCTTTCGGGCTGCTCGTCGACCGACTACGACCTGATGCAGACGGCTTCGATCCCGCCGCGCTTCCAGGACACCGACCCGCAGAACTTCGGCACACGCACACCGCAGCACCACAACATCCACGGCATCGACGTCTCGAAATGGAATGGCGATATCGACTGGATGAAGGTGAAGAACTCCGGCGTCTCCTTCGCCTTCATCAAGGCGACCGAAGGCAAGGACCGGGTCGATACGCGCTTTGCCGAATACTGGCAGAAGGCGCGCGCCGCCGGCATCCCCTACGCGCCCTATCACTTCTATTATTTCTGCTCGACCGCCGACGACCAGGCCGACTGGTTCATCGCCAATGTGCCGAAGAGCGCGGTCTATCTGCCGCCGGTTCTCGACGTCGAGTGGAACGGCGAATCGAAGACCTGCCGCCATCGCCCGACACCGGACGAAGTGCGCGTCGAGATGAAGCGCTTCATGGACCGGCTCGAAGCCCATTATGGCAAGCGCCCGATCATCTACACCTCTGTCGACTTCCACCGCGACAATCTCGTCGATCAGTTCAAGGAACATCACTTCTGGGTGCGCTCGGTCGCCAAGCATCCGGGTGAGGTCTATGTCGAGCGCCGCTGGGCGTTCTGGCAATATACCAGCACGGGGGTCATCCCCGGTATCGACGGCGCCACCGATATCAATGTCTTCGCCGGCTCGGCGAAAAACTGGAAGAACTGGGTCGCGGCGGTCTCGCAGCCGAAGCAGGACTGACATTCCTGCCGATAGCTGCGGCGGACAAACCCATTTTCTTCTTTCGGTCATAATGCTCTGAAAGAGCAACGGCAGATTTCGTAGCGATTTGATTGCCCGTGGCGGTGCAAGGCGCCCCACGGCAAAGAAAGGAATTTCATGATGACCCGCACAGCCCGGCGCGCGCTTGCCTCCGTCGCTCTTCTGGCGCTGACCGCGTCGGCCGCTGCCGCCCAGACCGCAGCCTCGACGGGCGCGAAGGCAGCAACCCCGGCGGTCGCCTGCGGCGGCGATCTCGCAGCCTTCCTGCAGGGCGTGAAGGCCGAGGCGGTCGCCAAGGGCGTTCCGGCCGATGTCGCCGACCGGGCGCTCGCTGGTGCCGCCATCAATGAAAAGGTGCTCAGCCGCGACCGTACCCAGGGCGTCTTCAAGCAGACCTTCACCGAATTCTCCAAGCGCACCGTCAGCAAGTCGCGCCTCGATATCGGCCAGCAGAAGATGAAGGAATATGCCGACGTTTTTGCCCGCGCCGAGAAGGAATTCGGCGTCCCGGCACCCGTCATCACCGCCTTCTGGGCGATGGAGACCGACTTCGGCGCCGTCCAGGGCGACTTCAACACCCGCGATGCGCTGGTAACGCTTTCGCATGATTGCCGCCGCCCGGAAATGTTCCGCCCGCAGCTGATCGCGGCGATCGAGATGGTGCAGCATGGCGACCTCGACCCGGCAACGACGACCGGCGCCTGGGCCGGCGAGATCGGCCAGGTGCAGATGCTGCCGGAAGACATCATCGCCTATGGCGTCGATGGCGATGGCGACGGCCACGTCAACCTGAAGAAGAGCTCGCCCGACGCGATCCTGACCGCCGCCAAGTTCATCCAGAGCCTCGGCTACAAGGCTGGCCAGCCGGTAATCCAGGAAGTCAGCGTTCCCGAAGAGCTCCCTTGGGAAAAGACCGGCCTGCAGCCGGGCATGAAGGCCAGCGACTGGTTCGCGCTCGGAGTCAAGCCGCGCAACGGCGACACCGCCTTCGGCAATCTGGAAGCCTCGCTCGTGCTGCCGCAGGGCCGCAAGGGCGTGGCCTTCCTCACCTACCCCAACTTCAACGTCTATCTCGAATGGAACCAGTCGTTCATCTACACGACGTCGGCCGCTTATTTCGCGACCCGTCTCGGCGGTGCGCCCACCTATGAAGGTGGCAATCCGGAACCGGGCCTCGACGACACCGGCATGAAGGCGCTGCAGACCAAGCTGCAGACGCTCGGCCACGACGTCGGCAAGATCGACGGTATCCTCGGTTCCGGCACCCGCGCGGCACTCCAGAAGGAGCAGCTCCGCCTCGGACGTCCGGCCGACGGTTGGGCGACGCTCGAACTCCTGAACGCGCTCTAAGCCCGAACCGCCGTTCAAAAATCATGGCCCCGGAGATCGGATCGATCTCCGGGGCTTTTTCATTCTGCGGCGACCGACCGGATCCCGATCGATGAGAGCTTGCCGGCCGGCTCCGATCACGTCCCTTCACGATCGCCGCAAGAACCGGGTGGTTCCGCCGGACGTGCCGGGCTATGTATCATGTGTCGGAGCACAACCGATCCGGGAGCGGTACCCAGGCGCTTGCGCCACGGCGTCCACCCGGCGGTGGAAGACTGACGCCAGCACACAATCAGCACGGATAGGCATCACCATGAATGCGCGAAGCACCGTCGATGGCAATCAGATGAACATCGGGACCTGGGGGCTGCTTGCCCTGCTCGGCCTGATCTGGGGCGGATCGTTCTTCTTCGCCCGCGTTGCCGTCGCGCATGTGCCACCCTTCACACTGGTGTTCCTGCGCCTGGGCCTGGCGGCGCTGGCGCTGCATATCTATATTCGCGGCCGCTTCGGCATGTATGAGGCACTGGCCGGACGCTGGCGCGAATTCGCGCTGATGGGGCTGATCAACAACGCCATTCCGCACGCCTTCATCTTCCTCGGGCAGACCCATATCGGCGCCGGGCTGGCGGCGATCCTCAACGCCACGACCCCGGTCTGGACGGTGATCATCGCCAACATGGCGACCGAGGATGAGAAGCTGAGTTCCGCCAAGATCGCCGGCTGTCTGCTCGGGCTCGCCGGCACCGTCGTCCTGATCGGACCGAGCGCCGTTGCCGGCCTGTTCGGCACCACCAGCAGCGTGCCGCTCTGGGCGCTGCTGCTGCCGGTGCTTGCCGCCATCAGCTACGGTTTTGCGGCGACCTACGGCAAACGCTTCCGCGATCTCGCCCCTCCCGTGACGG
This sequence comes from Ensifer sp. ZNC0028, assembly GCF_000799055.1. NCBI lineage: Bacteria > Pseudomonadati > Pseudomonadota > Alphaproteobacteria > Hyphomicrobiales > Rhizobiaceae > Ensifer > Ensifer sp. ZNC0028. The sequence continues at coordinate 57,382 of NZ_JTLA01000046.1, read as the reverse complement.
CCGCAGGCCAGTTGACCGCCTCGACGCTGATCGCGCTGCCCGTCGCCGCCTTTACCGACACGCCTTGGCTGCTGCCGATGCCACCCGTCGAGGTGATCCTGTCGATCCTCGGCCTGGCGCTGGTCTCGACCGCCTATGCCTACATCCTCTATTTCCGCATCATGCGTGCGGCCGGCGCCACCAATGCCTCGCTGGTCACGCTGCTGGTGCCGCCAAGCGCGATCCTGCTCGGCTACCTCTTCCTCGGCGAGACGCTGCAGGCGGCCGATTTTGCCGGCATGGTGCTGATCGCCCTTGGCCTCGCCGTGCTCGACGGTCGGATCCTGCGGTTCAGGCGGGTCGCCTGACATCTGATCGCGGCCGAATCCGAGAAAAGACCACACGCCTGGAGTGCTTCGCACCGCGTGAAAAGGATGTGGTTTGCGGGGAATCGACGGCCGAATTTCGTCCCGCTCCGAGCCACTCACGCACGGTTACAAACGTTTATATTAACCTTGCCGAAGCGATTGTGAAAAAAATGTGGCGGCCTGGAAACTTAAATAAAATCAGAACTATAGGCCTGTGAATAAGGCGGCGCCGGCTCACGCATTTCGCACTGCAGCACAAGTTTCCCTTTAACGTGTCGTGATTTCGCCCTATGTTTTAACGCGTTAACGCAGGGAGGGTCTTCCATGGGCCTTACACATTCGCTGAATGTCCTCATGATCAGTGCAGCGTTCGTATTCGTGGCCACGATGCTCTTCATCTGAGGAGCGGCCGCTGAGAGTCCAAACCGAATAGGGACTTAAATTTCCGGGAAACCATTTTGCAGCACCAAGCCAGTTAGACCGCCAGAGAGCTTAAGGTCTAGACGCTGCGACAAACGAGAAAGCGCCTGAAGATCGATCTTCGGGCGCTTTCCTTTTGGTGGATGCTGTAGCGAGCGGCGCGTTGCTGCGACCCGCAGCCAATCAAGCCCCTACGGGCATGGCCCCATATAAAGCGCCACGGCGATCTTTGAGGCCTGCCAGGACGCGAGGGCGCTTTCGCAGCCACCCGCAAGTTCACGGAGCGGCCTCGCCCGTCGCCAAAGTGCGGGCGACGGTCAGGCGGCCGCGCCGGCCGCCACCATCAGCGGTGCATCGATCGCGCCGGTTGCTTCCACGGCGACCCGTTCGAAACCGACGAGATCCAGCACGGCTGTCACCAGCGGCGTGCGGTTCATCGTATAGATATGGAAGTCGCGTACGCCGCGCCGGGCGAGATCGACGATCTGCTCGGCGGCGATGTGCGTCGCCTCCTTGAAGCGCTCGACCGGCTGGTCCTCGAGATGCACGAGCCGCGTGACGATCGCCTCCGGCACGGTGGCGCCACAGAGGCCGGCAAACTTCTGCACCTGCGCCAGATTGTTGATCGGCAGGATGCCCGGCACGATCGGAATGTTGACGCCGGCGCGCCGCACCCGTTCGAGGTAGCGCTCGAAATCGTTGTTGTCGAAGAAGAACTGGGTCAGCGCGCGGGTTGCGCCCGCATCGACCTTGCGTTTCAGCATGTCGATGTCAGCGGCCACGTCAGGGCTCTCCGGGTGCTTCTCCGGATAGGAGGAGACGGAAATCTCGATGTCGTCGCCACGCGCACGGATCGCCCGCACGAGGTCAGTGCTGCTGGCGTAACCCTCGGGATGCGGCTGGTAAGTGCTGCCGATGCCACCCTGCGGATCGCCACGCAGCGCCACGAAGTGGCGGACGCCGAAGCTGAGATATTCGTCGATCACCGCATCGACTTCCGCCTTCGGCGCGCCGACGCAGGTCAGGTGCGCCGCCGTATTGGCAAAGCCGCTTTCCGCGATCAACCGCCTGACCGTCGTCAGCGAACGCGCCTTGGTCGAGCCGCCGGCGCCGTAGGTGACGGTGATGAAGGCCGGGCCGAAGACCAAAAGGTCGTCTGCCGTCTGGAAGAGCTGCGCTTCCATTTCGTCGGTCTTGGGCGGGAAATATTCGAAGGAGAGCCGGAGATTGCCGCGTTCGGCCGGGTAAAGCGTCTGTGCCGTCATATTCATACTCCCCCCGCCTGGACACGCGGCCGCGGCGTTTCATTCTCGTTCACGGCCCGCCGATCACGCGCGAGCCAGATCGTCACCGTCAGTTTTCCATCGTTCGCCCCCTCAGGCGAAAGATCCGTGGTCTTTTCGAGCACAAGGCCGGCCTTCGCCAGCCAATCGGCCATCGCCTGGTGCGAGAAGCCGAGGCGCGCATGGGCGTGCTCGTCACGCAGATGCTCAAGCCCATGCGGCGCGAAGTCGATGATGACCAGCCGTCCGCCCGGCATCAGCATGCGCGCGGCTTCCGCGATCGCCGCTTCCGGCTCCTCAAGGAAATGCAGCACCTGGTGAATGGTGACGAGGTCGAAGGTCTGGCCGTCGAGCGGCAGGTTGAAGATGTCGCCATGGCGGATCGACGCCTTGGTGATGCCGGCGCGGTCGAGATTGGAGCGCGCCACCGCCAGCATGTCGCGGCTGGCATCGACGCCGATGCCGCGGCGATAGAGGCCCTCGAAGAGCTGCAGGATGCGACCCGTGCCGGTGCCGAGATCGAGCAGGCTTTCGACCGGCTCGTCGCCCACCATCTCGCGCAGCTTCGCCTCGACGTCGCGCTCGCTGACATGCAGGCGGCGAAGCTCGTCCCAACCGGCGGCGTTGCGGCTGAAATAGGCCTGCGCCTTTTCCGACCGCGCCTTCTTCAAGGTGGTGAGCCGGGCCGCGTCACGCGCAAGCACCGCGTCGTCGGCCGAAGCGGAAGCCAGCATCGCCCGCACGAGCCCGACCCGGGCACCGTCCTGACGGAGGCGGAAATAAGCCCACGCGCCCTCCTGGTAGCGGTCGATCAGCTCGACCTCCGCCAAGAGCTTCAGATGCCTGGAAATACGTGGCTGCGACTGGCCGAGAATTTCGGTAAGGTCGGTGACGGTCAGATCGCCGGCGGCGAGAAGCGCGACGAGACGCATGCGGGTCGGCTCACCCGCCGCCTTCAGCACGTCCACCAACGCATCCAGACCCAGTTCTCTCTGCAGAGCCATAGCGATCCCCATCAACACATAAAGATATGTTTATGTGATTTGCGGTGGTGACGCAAGCGGATTTGCGCGGAGAGGCCAAACAATGGCGCTGGCGGAACAGATGCTTGTGTATGGACGCCATGCGCCACAAGCGATGCTTCAGGCGGCACGTCAGGAGGCCTGCACGGGCCGTCTCAACAGTCTGCTTCACCATCCGAAGTAGCGCAACACCACGCACTCGTGACAGACTTGAGGCCCTTCCCAGTGGGAAGCCACGCTATCCGGGCCTCTGCCTGCCCCAGGCACGCCTCGCCCTGTTTGGTCACCCGCCTCGCCGCACCGCCACAAAAGTCCGCAAACGCCCTGCTCGCGTCCGACATAGGTCGGCAACTGGAGAGCGGTTCGCCAGGCCCCCGGAGCGTCCTGCAGGCGCGGCCGCGGTGACAACGAACCTTGTACGCAAACAGTCCTTGGCCGGCCTCGCCTCGCGATCGATGGTAAAGGAAAACGGGCGAAGCCTGCGCCTCGCCCGTTCCTTGAACAGTTGGTGCGGCGGCCGCTTTAACGGACGCCGCATGCCCCAGCGCCGCAACGTGGCGGCACCAATCGCGTGTTAGCGCGTCAGGCGCTTGTAGGTGACGCGCTTCGGGTTGACCGAATCCGGGCCGAGGCGACGGATCTTGTCCTTTTCGTAGTCTTCGAAGTTGCCTTCGAACCATTCGACCTGGCTGTCGCCTTCAAAGGCGAGGATGTGCGTTGCCAGGCGGTCGAGGAACATGCGGTCGTGGCTGATGATAACGGCGCAACCGGCGAAGTTTTCGAGCGCGATTTCGAGCGCTGCCAGCGTCTCGGTATCGAGGTCGTTGGTCGGTTCGTCGAGCAGCAGCACGTTGCCGCCGGCCTTCAGCATCTTGGCGAGGTGAACGCGGTTGCGCTGACCACCCGAGAGGTTGCCGACCTTCTGCTGCTGGTCGCCGCCCTTGAAGTTGAAGGTCGAGCAATAGGCGCGCGAGTTCATCTCGTGCTTGCCGAGCTTGATGACTTCGGCACCGCCGGAGATTTCTTCCCAGACGGTCTTGTTGCCGTCGAGCGCGTCGCGGCTCTGGTCGACGTAACCAAGGTGCACGGTGTCGCCGATGCGGATCGAGCCGCTGTCGGGCTGTTCCTGGCCGGTGATCATGCGGAAGAGCGTCGTCTTACCGGCGCCGTTCGGGCCGATGATGCCGACGATGCCGCCCGGCGGCAGCTTCAGCGACAGGCCGTCGATCAGCAGGCGATCGCCATAACCCTTGGTGACGCCTTCCATCTCGATGACCACCTGGCCGAGACGTTCGCCGACCGGGATGATGATCTGGGCATCGCCCGGACGCTGGTTTTCAGCCGCGTTGACCAGTTCGTCGTAGGAGCGGATACGCGCCTTGGACTTGGCCTGGCGAGCCTTGGGGCTGGACGCGATCCACTCCTGTTCGCGGGCGATCGCCTTCTGGCGGGAAGCCTCTTCGCGGCCTTCCTGCTGCATGCGCTTGGCCTTGGCGACGAGGTAGGCCGAGTAGTTGCCTTCGTAAGGAATGCTGCGGCCGCGGTCGAGTTCGAGGATCCAGCCGGTGACGTTGTCGAGGAAGTAGCGGTCGTGGGTGATCATCAGCACGGCGCCCGGATATTCGCGCAGGTGCTTTTCGAGCCAGGCGATCGTCTCGGCGTCGAGGTGGTTGGTCGGTTCGTCGAGGAGCAGCAGGTCCGGCTGCGAGAGCAAGAGCTTGCAGAGCGCGACGCGGCGCTTTTCACCGCCCGACAGGTTGGTGACTTCCGCGTCGCCCGGCGGGCATCGCAGCGCTTCCATGGCCATTTCGACCTGGCTTTCCAGATCCCAGAGGTTCTGGCTGTCGATGATATCCTGGAGCTTGGCGCCCTCTTCCGCCGTCTCGTCGGAATAGTTCATCATCAGTTCGTTGTAGCGGTCGACGATCGCCTTCTTCTTGGCAACGCCTTCCATGGCGTTTTCAAGCACCGTCTTCGTCGGGTCGAGCTGCGGCTCCTGCGGCAGGTAGCCGACGGTCGCACCTTCGGCCACCCAGGCCTCGCCGGTGAATTCCTTGTCGAGGCCGGCCATGATGCGCAGAACCGTCGACTTACCGGCGCCGTTCGGGCCGAGGATACCGATCTTGGCGTCCGGGTAGAACGACAGATGAACGTTCTCGAGAACCTTCTTCGCGCCGTAGGACTTATTAAGCCCGGCCATATGATAGATGAACTGACGTGCCATGAGGGAATGCTCCGCAGGGATAAGGAAATTTGCCCGCTATGTAGGCGAATTAGTGGAAGGGGGCAATGATCAAAGGCATCCGCCCCCGCCTATCCCAAAACGAACATCCCAATCGGCAAGCCCGGCATGCCGCACCGGGAGGCGCCACAGGCCGGCTCCGTGAAGGCCGCACCTTAAGCGCTGACATGCCCAGCCGGGCCAAACGCCCTACCCGCGACCGGCGGTATCGGCGATGCCCTTGGCGCACTTGAACTCGGTCGTGCCCGCCGCCTGGATCAGCGGCCCGAGGCTCGCCGCCTTCATGACGTCACCGGTGAGCCCGATCGTCAGCCCGGTGATGATGCTGCGGCCCTGAACCGTCTGGCAGCGCATGCGCACCCGGTCGCCGGCGCCAGCGCCAAAGCTCTGGTCGAAGGCCTGCTTGATCGTCGCCTCATCGAGCTCCGCGCCGACACGCTGGCGGAAAAGTGCGCCGACCGCCGAGCGGTTGAGCTCTTCCAGCATGCGCAGTTGCACCGAGAAGTAATCGTCGACCGAGCCGCTCTGGCAGGTGCCGCTTCGCAGCCATTGGTGCCGGTCGAGACCGGACTGCACGCCCGGCATGGCGATGAGCAGCCGCGCTGCCGTGTCGTCGGCCATGGCAAGCTTCGGCAACTCCAGCCAGCTGCCCTTGCGGTCGGTCGCCCGAACCTCGGCCGCCACCCCGCAATAGCTCTTGCGCAGCGGCCACAGGCCGTGCAGCGAGAGGTTGGTGGCATCGAAGCGTTCCGCCGTCTGGCTCTCGCACTCCTTGCGCTGGGGCCGCGTCTCGCAGAAACCGGGCTGCCAGCTGACCGCCAATACATATTGGGTTCGGCTCGCAGTCCCTTCGCCAGCCCCTTGATCCGCGCCTTCCTCACCGGCAGCAAAGCCGGCGGGCGCAAGCAGCAGCACCAATGCGGACACGATGCCCGCCACAGAACCCGACATCGCTTTAAAGAAACTCATCATGGCATCCTCCTGCGAAAACAAAACAGGAACAAATATCGCTCAGAACGGGAAAATTGCAACTCCTAATGCGCTTGCCGTCAAATCGCTTGTGACCTCATGCGCAACGATCAACAAGCGGCGATTGCCTTTGCCGTGCAAATCGATTTGAAATCGCTGAGGTCTGTCGATTGTTTCCGGGAGTAGAGATGTTCGGGCAGGTGAAGACGCATCAGAGCCCGACCGGTGCCAGCTTGAGCTGGCGCCACGTGCCGGCGACCGCCGATGCCCGCGGCATTCTTCTCTTGAGCCATGGCCTAAGTGAACATTCCGGTCGTTATGCTCGCTTTGCCGAAGCGATGGCAGCACACGGCTTCCACGTCTATGCGCACGACCATCGCGGCCACGGCGCAACGCGCGCGCCCGACGCGCCACTCGGCATGTTCTCCAACCGCGACGGCCTCGACAAGGTATTTGCCGATATTAGGGCTATTCGCGCGATCGCGACCGCCACCCATCCGGGTCTGCCGGTCATCCTCTTTGGCCATTCCATGGGCGGACTGATTGCGCTCAACGCCGCCGAGACCGATCCCGACCTCTATGATGCGCTCGCCGTCTGGAACTCCAATTTTCGCCCGGGCCTTGCCGGCCGCGGCGGGCAGGCGATCCTGAAGATCGAAAAGGCGCTCAAGGGATCTGACGTGCCGAGCCCGCTCCTGACCAAGCTCACCTTCGGCATGTGGGGCGGCGCGATCAAGGATCGCAAGACCGATCTCGACTGGCTGTCGCGCGACGATGCCGAGGTCGCAAAATATGCCGCCGACCCGCTGTGCGGCGCCGATGCCACCGTCTCGCTCTGGCTCGACCTCTTCCGGCTGTCCTTCGATGGCCCCCGGCCCGAGCGGCTGGCGCGGCTGAAGAAAGACCTGCCCATCCATCTCGTCGGCGGCAGCGCCGATCCGTCGACCGAGATGGGCAACGCCATCCGCTGGCTCGGCACGAAGATGAAGGCGGCGGGCCTCAGAGACGTTACCGTCACCGTCTATGACGGCATGCGCCACGAAACGCTGAACGAAATCGGCCGGGAAAAGGCGACGGCAGACTTTGCCGCCTGGTGCCTGCGCGCCGTCGCAGGGCGGCGCTGACCGGAATTATCATGGCCGACATGTCGCTTCCCAGGATCGCCGCCGACCACAACCGCATCTCCTTCGGGCTGACGCTGATGGTGATCTCGGTGTTGCTGTCGCCGCTGATCGACATCTTCGCAAAGCTCGCGATCGCCACCGTCCCGTCAGCCGAAATCACCGCCGTGCGCTTTATGCTGCAGGTCGTCTTCATCCTGCCGATCGTGCTTGTCCGTGGCAGCCTGTTCGATCTCACCTGGAAGAAGACCGGTCTGCACGCGTTGCGCGGCGGGCTCCTGGTGGTGACCATGCTCTCCTTCATCACCACGCTGAAGGTCATGGAGGTCGCCGATGCGATCGCGATCTTCTTCGTCGAGCCGATCATCCTGACGATCCTCGGCAGCATATTCCTGAAGGAGACCATCGGCTGGCGGCGCTACACCGCCTGCGGCGTCGGCTTCTTCGGCGCGCTGCTCGTCATTCAGCCGAGCATGCAGGAAGTCGGCTGGATTGCCCTGCTGCCTGTCGTTGCCGCCTTCGGCCTTGCCGTGTTCCTGCTCGTCACCCGCATGGTGGCGCAGAACGAGGACCCCTGGTCGATGCAGTTTCACGCCGGTGTCTGGGGCGCGCTCTTCTGTCTCGTGCTGCTCTATTTCGGCGAAGGCACCGGCTCCGGCATATTCGATCCGGTCTGGCCGGAAGGTTACACCTGGTATTACCTGCTTGGCGTCGGCGTCACCGCCACCATCTCAGGCGTACTCGGCGTCTATGCCTATCGCGCTGCGCCTGCCTCGGTGCTGGCGCCGCTGCAATATCTCGAAATCGTCTCTGCCACGATCTTCGGCTGGCTCGTCTTCGGAGACCTGCCCGACGCACTGAAGTGGCTCGGCATTGCCATCATCATCGGCTCCGGCCTCTACATCATCTGGCGCGAGCGCCGCGTGCACAAGGACACGAGCGTCGCTGCGGTGTCGCCAGCCATCTGACAACACAGCCATCTGAAAACAAAAGCCAATCTGAAAACAAAAGAAAGACCATCGGGAGGAATATCATGAAAACTGGAGGTCAGCTCATCGTCGACGCGCTCGTCGCCAACGGGGTGAAGCGCATCGCCTGCGTGCCGGGGGAAAGCTATCTCGCCGTGCTCGACGCGCTCTACGACACCGACATCGACGTGCTCGTCTGCCGCCAGGAAGGCGGGGCCGCGATGATGGCGGACGCCTGGGGGCGGCTGACCGGCGAGCCCGGCATCTGCATGGTGACCCGTGGCCCAGGTGCCACCAACGCTTCGGCCGGCCTCCATGTCGCCAAGCAGGATTCGATCCCGATGATCCTCTTCATCGGCCAGGTGCAGAGCGAAGCGCGCGAGCGCGAGGCCTTCCAGGAAATCGAATACCGCCGCGCCTTCACCGAGGTCGCCAAATGGGTGGGCGAGATCGACGATCCCGCCCGCATTCCGGAATTCGTCACCCGCGCCTTCGCCGTCGCCACGTCAGGCCGCCCCGGCCCTGTCGTGCTGACGCTGCCGGAGGACATGCTGACGCGCAGCGCAGAGGCGCCTGCCGCCAAGCCTTACCAGCCGGTCGAAGGTCATCCGGGCCCGGCACAGGTCAAGCGGCTCGGCGAAATGCTGAGCGCGGCCAAGCGGCCGATCGCCATTCTCGGCGGCACCCGCTGGACTTCGGAAAGCGTCGCCGAATTCCAGCGCTTCGCCGAGCGCTGGAAGCTGCCGGTCGGCTGCTCGTTCCGCCGCCAGATGCTGTTTGATCACCTGCACCCGAACTATGCCGGCGACGTCGGCATCGGCATCAACCCGGCACTGGCAAAGGAGGTCAAGGAAGCGGATCTCATCCTGCTTGTCGGCGGCCGTTTCTCGGAAATGCCGTCCTCCGGCTACACGCTGATGGACAGCCCCTACCCGCGCCAGACGCTGGTGCATGTGCATCCCGACAGTTCCGAGCTCGGCCGTGTCTACCGGCCGGAACTGGCGATCGCCGCCAGCCCGCGCGATTTCGTCGCCGCGCTTGAAGGCCTTGCACCGGCAAGCGAACCGAGCTGGTCGGAGCGCACCGAGATCATGCACGCCGCCTATCTCAAGTGGTCAACCCCGCCGGAAACCGGCCCGGGTGCCGTTCAGATGGGCCCGATCATGAACTGGATCGAGGCGAATGTGCCTGAGGATACGATCTTCACCAACGGCGCCGGCAACTACGCCACCTGGGTTCACCGTTTCCACCGCTTCCGCCGTTATGCCACGCAGGCGGCCCCCGCCTCCGGCTCGATGGGTTACGGCCTGCCGGCGGCGGTCGCCGCCAAGCAGCTGCATCCGGATCGCGAAGTCATCTGCTTTGCCGGCGACGGCTGCTTCCTGATGCACGGCCAGGAATTCGCCACCGCCGTGCGCTACCGCCTGCCGATCATCACCGTCGTCGTCAACAACGGCATCTACGGCACGATCCGCATGCACCAGGAGCGTGATTATCCCGGCCGCGTCAGCGCCACGGATCTCACCAACCCGGACTTTGCAGCCCTTGCCCGTGCCTATGGCGGCCATGGCGAGACGGTCGAGAAGACGGAAGAGTTCGCCGACGCGTTCCTCAGGGCGCGCGCCAGCGGCAAGCCGGCGATCATCGAGATCAAGCTCGATCCCGAAGCGATCACCCCGACGCGCACCTTAAGCGAGATCAGGGCCGGCTGAGCAGTCTTTGTTTGAAACGTTCAATCACGGCGCAGACGCGCCGTGGCTGGATTCCTGTGTTCGTCACCGGAATCCAGCAGCGCCACGTCTGCGAATCCCACCAAAGGCTGAGAACCGTACTTCCACCTACTCCAGCCACTCGGTCGAAAACGCACCGGCCTCGTGCAGGTCGGTCGTCTCCAGCCGTCCCGGCCCGAGGTTCTCGAACTTGTGCGGCACATTGGCCGGCGCCACGACGATCTGGCCGGCCTCGGCATCGATGATGCGGTCGCCGACGGTGAAGCGGGCGCGGCCGACGCGCACGATGAAGGTTTCGGGATAGGGATGGCGGTGCAGCTTCGGCCCGTAGCCGATCTCATCCGTTGAAACGAAGATCACCGAGAGGCCGGCGCCATAGGCGCCGCCCTCGAATTCGCCCTTCCAGGCGTCGGGCTCGTCTGCCCATTGCGCGCGCGTAACGAGATGCGCTTCGGCCATGCCGATCCTCCACTGTCAGATGGAACGATGTGGCCGAGCGCGAGAGTTTAGATTTTGCGTGGCTCAGCCGCGGATATGCTGGGTCTGCTGGTAGACGGCCGTCGAGCGCGCACCCGAGCGGCAATAGCCGAGCATCGGCCGCTGGAACTCGTCGAGCGCGTCGACCATGCTCTTCACGGCATCGGCGGTCACGCCCATCGGGCCGACTGGGATGTGCTTGGTTTCGATGCCCAGCTCTTCGGCGCGCGCGGCAATGGAATCAAAGGTCGGCTGGTCCGGCGCCTCGAAGTCCGGGCGGTGGCAGACGATGGACTTGAAGCCGAGCGCCTTGACCTGGTCGAGATCCTCGACCGTGATCTGGCCGGTGACCGAGTATTCGTCGTTGATCTGGCGGATGTCCATGGTCGTCTTCCTTGAGGCAATTTTCTCGGCCTCTGATGTAGGCGCAGCCTCCGCTCCCGTCAATCAAAAGCCGCAAGCGTCGGGACGGCCGATCAGACAACCGAGAAGGCGACGGCATAGCTCCGCGCCTCCCCCGGCGAAAGAGGAACCAGCTCGCCGGCCTCAGCCAGTTCCGGCCGCTTGGCGATCCGGTGCGACACCGGTTCGATGCTGATCACATCCGCCGTGCCGCGCTGGCAGCGCCACATCTGCAGGAAGGGCAGCGTATCGGCCCGGAACCGCACCTTCAGGTTTCGCCCGGCGAGACCGTCAAGGCCTGCAAGCGTGACCTCCGACCAGCCATCGGAACCGATGGCCGCCGGCAGGCAGAAATGCGCGCTCTCGCCCGTGCCGAAGCGCCAGGCGCTCGTACCGCCCGCAAGCGACGCGCTGACGATACGGGTCTCGTCGCCGAGCAGCCTGCCGCCGATATTGAGGTGATACATCATCATGGGCGGAAAGGCTGTGGCGCCTGAATTCACGACGCGATCCTCGAGCACCACTTCATGCCGCGCGGCATCGATCCGCCAGCGCCGCTCGACGCGAGCCTGCCCGCCACCCGCAAGCGCCACATCGATCGTCGCCGTGCACTCGGCCCCGTCGCCCGCCATCTCCGTGTGGCTGACCGCAGTCCCGGCCAGTGAGCCGTGCAGCGGATAGCGTACGCTCTCCGCGCCACCTTCGATCGCCTCGGGGTGGCGGATATGATCCGGACCGCAGGTAAAGAGAAAGCCGGCGAGCGCCCGGTCGATCCTCGGGTCGCCATCGGACGGGATCGCAGCACCCGGCGACAGGTCGACGCCGTCGACGACGAAGGCGGCGATGTCGAGCGCCGAAAGCCGGTCGAACAGCACATGATTCTCTCCGGCGTCCCTTGGTTCCTCAAGCGTCCTCAGCATGCTGCTGCTCCTCAAAAAGGTCGAGAATCACTGCAATCACAAAGAGATGATACCCGAGGATAGACACAATTCATCGGTTGAAGCCCGATGCCGGTCCGCCTAGATAGAATTTAACCGCTTGTTCATGATGAATTCATTTTTTTCACATTAACGTCGAAATCCAAATGTACCGCGCCAGATCTACACCAATGAAAACAGGTTTACCCGTGACGTCAGCGACCCGCACAGGCCTTTCGCTTCTCGCCGCAGTCGGCTTTTTTGCCGTGGATCTGACGGCCGCCTTCGCACAGGACTATCGCGGCTACAATCGCTATGGCGAAGACGTCATGCTGGTCACGCCCGACGGCGAAATCCTCGACTATGTGCCCCGCTCCGACGAAGTGCAGACGATGCGCGACAGCCGCGGCCGCACGCTTCTGATCGACAACTGGGGCAATGTGGTCGCAACCGTGGTGCCCAACAATCGTGGACGTCAACGCGACTACGGCGGCAACCGCCAGGGCGACTATGGCGGCTACCGCCGCCAGGGTGACGTGGATATCTATTCCAACCGGCGCTACCGGGAAACCGAGCGCGGCTACGGTTACTCCGAACCCGGCGAGGTCACCACCGGCTCGATCCCCGACTATCGCGACGTCGTTCCGCCGTCGACCGACGGCAACGAGCTGCCGAACAGCCTGCCCGGCCTGATCGACGGCACGCAGGAGGCCTCGATTGATCCAAACGTCAGCAGCCCGGCGGGCCCGTCGATGCCGCCGGCGATCTCGGTCAAGTCGAAGTCGCGCGCCGAGATCACGGCGTTGCAGGTCTTCCTCGACCGCGAAGGTTTTTCACCCGGCGTGATCGACGGCAAGATGGGCTCGAACGTCACCAAGGCGATCGAGGCCTGGCAGCAGTCGACAGGCGAAACGCTCGACCCCAACAACACCGAGGACATTCTCGAGCGGCTGCGCATGAGCGGCGGCATGCCGATCACCAGCTACACGATCACGGCCGCCGATGCCGCTGGCCCCTATGTCGCGTCGATCCCCGAGGATTACGCCCACAAGGCGCAGCTTCCGCACATGTCCTTCACCTCGACGACCGAAATGCTCGGCGAGAAATTCCACATGGACGAAGCCTATCTGCGCGAGCTGAACCCGGGCGTCGACTTCACCATTCCCGGCACGATCATCAAGGTGATCAACCCCGGCGCCAACAAGACCGGCAAGGTCGCCCGCATCCTCGCCGACAAGGCGCGCAAGCAGGTGCTCGCCTATGACGACGCCGGCAAGCTGATTGCCGCCTATCCGGCAACGATCGGCTCGTCCGACACGCCGTCTCCGTCAGGCACGGTCAATGTCGAGCGCATCGCGCTCAATCCGGGCTATACCTACAATCCGAAGATCAACTTCAAGCAGGGCAACAACGACAAGGTCCTGACCCTACAGCCCGGCCCGAACGGCCCTGTCGGCACGGTCTGGATCGCGCTGTCCAAGCCCACTTACGGCATTCACGGCACGCCGGAACCCTCAAAGATCGGCAAGACCCAGAGCCATGGATGCGTGCGCCTGACCAACTGGGACGCGACCGAACTTGCCAAGATGGTGAGCACCGGCGTCACGGTCGAGTTCGTCGACTGACGAACCGGCCGCCGCCCTCAGGCGGAGCGTTGTTTTTTTGGCATTTTTTGCACGTTTCCCCCAATTGGGTGAGTGACTTCGCGTCTGCAGCATAGATGATGGGGTTGCCTGGTTGACCATCCACGACAAGGCACTCTTGTTAAATGTCTTTGTGCCGACCCGTCGGCTAAATCGTTTCAGACCTATCCATTTACGAAGACCGCAGCTGCCGACGACCCAGCTGCGGTTCTTTTTCAAGCGCCGGCTGCAACGCCCCGCTCTCGCCCTCCCCGTCCATCATGACTTCATGAAACATTGTCATGAGAATTTTTCCGGCAATCGGCTATCACCGGATATCTCAATGACAATGGCCGATCTGCGGCCGCACTTGAAGGATGGCCTGAATGGCGACGGAGCGCACCCTGCCCAACCTCTGGCATGCGACGGCACCGGCCGCCCCTGAGACCAGGCCTCTCGGCCAGGACCTGACGACCGATGTGGCGATCATCGGCGGCGGCTTCACCGGCCTTTCCGCAGCACTGCACCTGGCCGAAAAAGGCGTGAAGGCAACGGTCATCGAAGCCAAGATGATCGGCTTCGGCGGCTCCGGCCGCAATGTCGGCCTCGTCAATGCCGGCATGTGGGTAAAGCCCGACGACCTGATCTCGACGCTCGGCCCCGAGGCCGGCAACCGGCTGCTGACCGAGCTCGGCGACGGGCCGTCGATGGTCTATGCGCTCGTCGAAAAACACGGGATCGTCTGCGAAGCCGTGCGCAACGGCACGCTGCACATGGCCGTCGGCAGCGAAGGTGTCACCGAGATCAAGGACCGCGAAGCGCAGTGGCAGAGACGCGGCGCTCCGGTCGAGGCGCTTTCGGCCGAGCGCGCCCATGCGCTGAGCGGCGCTGAAGGGTTTTCCGGTGCCCTGCTCGACCGCCGCGCCGGCACCATCCAGCCGCTCGCCTATGCCCGCGGGCTCGCCCGCGCTGCCCTTGCCGCCGGTGCCGAGATCTACACCGACACGCCATTGACGGGCGCCGAGCGTCAGGGCGACAGCTGGGTGCTGAAGGCCGGCAACAACGTGATCCGCGCCAAGCAGGTGATCCTCGCCACCAATGCCTATGGCGGCCTCTTCGCCGAAAGCCCCTGGCAGGCGCATACGCAGGAACTGACGATCCTGCCCTATTTCCAGTTCGCCACCAATCCGCTGCCGGACGCCATCGCCAAGCGCATCCTGCCGGAACGTCAGGGCACCTGGGACACCGGCCTCGTCATGACCTCCTTCCGCATGGACCAGCAGAACCGGCTGATCTTCGGTTCGATCGGCCGCCTCGACGCGATGGCCGAAGGTACGCATCGCGCCTTTGCCGCCCGCTCCGTGCGTAAGCTCTTTCCGTTCCTTGGCGATTTCCGCTTCGAGTACTGGTGGGACGGCCGCATTGGCATGACCACCAACAACCTGCCGGCCATGCACACACTCGCCGAGAACGTCGTCTCCGTCAGCGGCTACAACGGCCGCGGCATCGCACCGGGCACCGTCTTCGGCCGCGCACTTGCCAGCCACGTCAGTGGCGAAACCTCGGCGATCCCGCTCGCCGAAACCCCGGTCACGCCGGATACCTGGCGCGGCGTGAAGTCCGCCTTCTACCACGCAGGCGCCCAGGCCAAGCACTTCATCGACAGGCGGTTTTAAGGCGGGCACGGAACAGCCGTTCCGGCCCATGCTGACATATCTTGAACATTGAAACCCTGAGGTGTAGCGTCCGTCTCGGGTGCCCATCCGAACCCGCTGCCGGGTTGAAGGGACGCGGAACTTTTGTCGACGACCATGTTCATCAACGTCGAAGCGTAATCGGCAGACTTCGACCACGAACATCGGATCGTCTCATGCTGAACCCGCAGCTCAGGTTCTCGCCGTCCAACATCGCCACCCTGAAGAAGTCTCTTCGCGATCGTTACCCTCAGATCAGATCATCGCACCTGGACGAGGCAATCGCCGCTTCGTTCGGCTTCAAATCCTACGCGGCATTGCGCCCGGCACTGCTCCAGGTCGGAAACCACGCCCGGCTGATCGTCATTAGCGATCATATGCTGCTTCTGCTTCGGCTGGAGGAACTGGGATATCAGGACATCAAGGCGGAAACGCTGCGCCGCCACATGTGGGACATCAAGTTCCCCGATCGCTGGTACGATCAGCACCTTGAAAAGGCCGTGACGAAGCGAAGGCTGCCGACAGCGGCCAATTCGCAGTAGCGCCAGCGACCGCTGGTGGCGCACGGCAGTGCGCTTCGATCTCGAAGCACAAAAACCGCTTGCGATGTGAGATCAGTCGGCTTAGCCTCAACGTATCGCACATCGCAAGCAGACCCGTTTGAACGCGCCATTCAAGACAAGGAACTGGCCATGGCTAAGCTCGTGTTCGGAATGAACCAGTCGCTGGACGGCTACGTCGACCACATGGAGTTTGCGCCAAGCCTCACGCTCTTCCGCCACTTCATCAAGGAAGCCGAACAGCAGACGGGCAGCCTGTACGGACGGCGGATCTACGAGATCATGCGCTACTGGGACGACGAGCATCCCGAATGGGATGCGGACCGGCAGGCTTTCGCAGCCGCGTGGCGAAAGCAGCCGAAATGGGTCGCCTCACGCTCCTCGCCATCCGTCGGCCCCAATGCCCGGCTCATCGACGGTGACCTTGGCGACGCAGTGCGTAAGCTGAAGACCGAACACGACGGCGAGATCGAAGTGGCAGGCCCGGTCCTGGCGCACAGCCTCACCGAACTTGGCCTGATCGACGAATACCGGATCTACCTGCACCCGGTCGTGCTCGGTCACGGCAACCCCTATTTCGCCGGCCCGCGCCCACGACTTCGCCTGATCTCCCATGACCGGATCGGCGAGGATGTCGTGAGGCTCACCTACGTTCCCGCATAGTCTGGCGGCGCACTCGTAGCGAATTGATACATGACAGACGCAAAGGCAAGTGGCCGAGGCGTGGCCCGCCAGATGCGTGTGCACTCTCTCGCCCACGCTCGCGCAAGAGGCTTCCGGGCCATGCAGTTCAACGTCGTCGTCAACAGCAACGAACGCGCCGTGCGGCTGTGGCAGTCGCTCGGATTTGAGATCGTCGGCCGGGTTCCGAAGGCATTCCTTCACCCTTCGCTCGGCTACGTCGATGCCTTCGTGATATTTCGCAAGCTCTAGGCGAAGACACGCGGTCAATCCGCAAAGCTTGCAATGCCTTTCGGCAGGCCCACCAGTCCCGCAACGAAAAACGCCCCGGCTCATCCCTGAACCGGAGCGTCGTTTATCAAACGGACGGCGCGATTACGCCGCTGCGCGGTAACCCGAAGCGACGCTGACCTGCACCTGGCCGGACGTGCGGAAGGCGCGCAGGCGGGTGGCGATATGCTCGGCTTCGCCCGTCAGCGCCTGGCTGGCGGCGTTGGCCTGCTCGACCATCGCGGCATTCTGCTGGGTGATCTGGTCCATCTGGGTGATGGCGGTGTTGACCTCCTGCAGACCGGTTGCCTGTTCGGCGGTGCTGGCGCGGATGGCGCCGAAGACGGAGCTGACTTCGACCACCTGGGCGACGATCTGCTGCAGCGACTGCGCAACCTGGTTGACCGAGTTGACCCCGTCGTCCACCTGGCCGCGCGACTTGGCGATCAGGCCCTGGATGTCCTTGGCGGCCTCGGCGCAGCGCTGCGCCAGCGCACGCACTTCCGAGGCGACGACGGCAAAGCCCCTGCCCGCCTCGCCGGCGCGTGCGGCCTCGATGCCGGCGTTGAGCGCCAGGAGGTTGGTCTGGAAGGCGATCTCGTCGATGACGTCGACGATCCGGGCGATGCTGGCGGAAGACGTCTGGATCTCCTGCATCACCTCGATCGCGTGGCTGACGATCTCGCCGCTCTGTTCGGCATTGGCGCGTGCGGCAATCACGGTCGAATTCGCCTGGTTGGCGCCTTCGGCCGTCTGCTTGACGGTGCGCGTCACCTGCTCGACGGCCGCGGCCGTCTCTTCGAGGTTGGCTGCCTGGCGCTCCGTGCGCCGGGCGAGATCGTCGGCAGCCGCCGCGATTTCCTTGGCGCTGGTGTGGATCTGGCTGGCGCCGGCCTCGATGCCGCCGATCGCGCGCGCAAGCTCGCCGATCGCGTGGTTGAAGTTTTCGCCAAGCTCCTGATAGGCAACCGGCAGGTCCGCGCCGATGCGCGCCGTCAGGTCGCCATCGGCGATCTTCTTCAGCGCCGCGCCGAAGGTCTTGCTGATCAGCGCGCGTTCGGCGGCCAGCACTTCTTCCTGCACGGCGCGCTGCTTGGTGACGTCGGAGGCGTCCATGTAGACGGAGATCGACAGATCCATGTCGAGGAAGACGCCCTTGATCAGGCTCGACAGCATCGCGCCCATGTCCTCGGCAGAGGTCCCCTTGCGCGAGAACAGGCCGGCCTTCGGCCAGTGCGCCTTGACGATTTCGGTGATCAGATGCTCAGCGACCAGCGCATAGCCGCCGATATACCAGCGCGGCTCAAGCCCGATGCGGGCGTGCACCAGGCCGATGGTGCGAACCTTGGCGCTGTAATCCTCGTTGAAATTGGCATCGACGATATTGGCCCAGTGGCCGACCTGGGCGCCCTTGGCACGGTCGATATGAGCGTCGGAGGAGAAGAAGCGCTTGGTCTCGGGCGTCGTCTTGACCTTGACGTAGAACTTGTCGAGCGCGGGCTTCAGTTCCTTTTCCAGGATCGGCTTCAGCGCCTTCAGGCTCGTCTTGGCGGCGTCATCGAGCGCCATGAAATTCAGACGACCGGCAACGTCTTGCGTGCCGGCAGCGGCGTGTTCCGTTTTCATGCGCGAACTTCCCTGCATGCTCATTTCTGGATCATGGAGACAGGATCAAGGGCGCTGAAGCGTCTGAGATCATGGCCGCAATCATGGCGGCTGGTTACCCCGTAGCGGCGATCGCCGGGGCAAGCTGTATCCTGTGCCACTGATAGAAGCGCAGGGTAAAGGAAGCCTTACGCGAAACAGCTATTTCGCGAGGCCTGAAATACAACTCAACCGGAACTGACGAATATCAATTCCGGTTGATACGCAATAAACAGTGGGACGCCAGGGGATCAGGCGGCGTTGCGCGAGGCCCAGGACGGCATGCGCGCAGCCCAGGAGCGGCGCGTCTTGACCGGCATCAGCGCCTGCACTTCCTTGGCAAGGGCTGCGGCGTTTTCGCGCGCCTTGTCGAGATTGCTGACGCGGTTCGCATCCATGGTCTGCAGCGTACCGCCACAATCGAAGATCTCGCGATAGGCGGCGCGCTCGACGATCGGCGTATCGAGCACCGAGACGCCGCGCTCGGAAAGCATCGCCTTGATCGTCTGCAGCGCGCGCGTGGTTACCAGCGAATTGACGCGGGTGAGCACGACCGAATGGTTGATCCTGAGGCCCGAACGGTCCTGGATCTGGCGGATCAGCTCAAGGATCTGCGCCGCACCCTTAGCATCCATGGCACAGCCCTGCACCGGGATCAGCACCTGGTCGGAGATGGCAAGCGCAAGCGCTACGATCTGGTCCTTGGCGCCCGCGAGATCGATGACGATGTAATCCGCCTCGTCCTTCGCCTCGCGGATATGACATTCGAGCGAGCCGGGCGTGATGTGCGAAATGACGGTGAGATTGGCGATATGGCCGGAAGCCTCCGACCAGCTGGTGATCCAGCGCTGCGGATCCGCATCGAGGACGACCACCCGGTGCCCCTGCCGCGCCAGTTCCGTCGACAGGATCAGCGCCGCGGTCGTCTTGCCCGCGCCACCCTTTGCATTGGCGAAAGTGATGACCGCCATGATATTCCCCATTCTCTGCATGTTTCGCGCGAACCACGGAGCGCAGGGCTGGTGGTTCGCTTCTTAACGAAACCTTACAGAAGATGGTTAACGAAACGGTAACGCCGGCACGTCAAACCTGACAGTCGGGCCGTTCGAGCCCTGCCCGCAGCCGCGAAATTCAGCGGCCCCGCACAGGAGCGGTCGAGGTGATTGCGTCGGGTTGCAGGATGCCTTTTGCAAAGAAAGGTTGTAAGAAAACGCGGCGCGGTCCTTGTGGCCGCCCGTCCATTCCTCTGCGTGCGAAAGGCTATGTCTTTGAATATCAGACAACGTATGCGACAGGTTCTCGAAGCCGAGGCTTCGGCAATCCTTGCGGTCGCGATCGATGAGCATTTCGAAGAGGCTGCCCGCGTCATCCTGGAATGCCAGGGAAAAGTGCTGACGACCGGGATCGGCAAAGCCGGCCACATCGCCAACAAGTTCGCCGCAACCCTGTGTTCGACCGGCACGCCGGCCGTCTACCTGCATCCCGCGGAAGCGGCACACGGCGACCTTGGCGTGGTCGGCAAGAACGACGTGATGATCGCGTTTTCCACCAGCGGCAAGTCCCGGGAGGTGCTGGAGATCATCGAGCTTTCGAGCCACCTCGGGGTCACGAAGCATATCGGCATAACCTCGCACCCGGATTCTCTGTTGCGGGAGAGCTGCGACATCATCCTCAATATGGGAGACGTCGAAGAGGCCGGATGCCCGATCGGCATGACGCCGACCTCCAGCATCGCGGTCATGCTGGCGGTAAGCGACGCCATCGCGATGGCCGTCATGGAAGCCAGGGGCTTTACCCGAAGCGAGTACGGCGCGCGCCACCATGGCGGCTACCTGGGGCGGTTGGCCCGTCTCGACAACGTATGATGGGCGAAGCCGACGGGATGCAAAACCGGCGAGAGCGATGTCAGGCCCGCGCGGGAACCGGCTCCGCCGTCCTGCCGGCGCGATAGCACATCGACGAGAACGGCCCGTGCCGTACTTCCTCGCCTGCCGGGCTGAGCAGCGTCAGCACGTCACTGGCAAACGCCTGGGCGTTGGCCTGCGCCTTGGCAAGATTGCTGACCTTCGCGGGATCGAGCGAGGAGAGCGTATCACCCTGTTCGAAGAGTTCGCGGAAGGCGGTGCGCTCGACGAGCGGGGTATCGACGAGCCGGATGCGGTTCTCCGAAAGCAGCAGTTTGACCCGGCGCATCGCCCGCGTCGTGACGATCGGGTTGACGCGGGTCAGGAACACGGCATGGTTGATGTTGGCGCGCGCGTTGTTTTCGATGTAGCGGATCAGGTCCAGCACCTGGATGGCGCCGCGCGCATCCATGACGCAACCCTGTACCGGGATCAGCGTCAGGTCCGAAAGCCCGATCGCCAGCGCCACCAGTACGTCGGCCGCCCCGGAGAGATCGATGATCACGTGCTCGACCTGCCCGCGCAACCGCCGGAGATGATCGCTGAGCGTCGTGGTCGCGACACCGGAGAGAACGAAGGGATTGCCATCGTTGCGGCCGTGACGGAACCAGTCGGTCATGCAGGCGAGTGGGTCGCAATCAAGAACCGCAACGCGATCGCCGCGCCGTGCCAATTCGCAGGCAAGCAGCAAGGCTGCCGTAGTCTTGCCGGCTCCCCCCTTCGCATTCGCGAGGGAAACAATCGCCATCGGTCGACCCTAACTCAACGCAGGCCCGGATTTTCGCGGGGCCAATACATACGCACACCCTAATGCAAGCGTTCCAGACCGCGGTAAACAAAGCGTAAAGAAAACGCTCCGCGAGCCCGAAACGTGACAGTTCGATGACGATTAGGTGACAGATCGCCCGCAATGGCAAGTGGTATTTTGGGTTAACTAAACCGGGCGGCCGACGCCTTCGCCAGGCGGCAAAGGCGTCGGAAATCGTTCAGATGCACTCGCGGAAGAGCTTCTTCGCCGCGTCGAGCGTGAGCTCGACCGGGTTGCCGCCAGCCGTCGGGTCGACGATCGCCATTTCCGACATCTCGTCGATCCGGTCGGTGCCGACGCCGAGGGCCGACAGCTTGTCCGGAACGCCGAGTTCCTCGCGCAGCTTCAGCACGTAGTCGTAGAAACCGTCGAAGCCGCCGGAAATGCCGAGATAGGCGGCGGCGCGCACTATTCTGTCCTCGATCGCCGGGCGGTTGAAGCGCAGCACCGGCGGCATCACCACGGCATTGGTCATGCCGTGGTGGGTGTTGTAGATGGCTCCAACAGGATGCGACAGCGAGTGGATGGCGCCGAGCCCCTTCTGGAAGGCAACGGCGCCCATGGCGGCCGCACTCATCATGTTGGCGCGGGCCTCTATGTCGGCGCCGTCCTTGTAGGCGCGCGGCAGGTATTCCTTGACGAGCCGCATGCCTTCAAGCGCGATGCCGGCCGACATCGGGTGGTAGAAGGGCGAGGAATAGGCTTCCAGGCAATGGGCAAAGGCATCCATGCCGGTGCCGGCGGTGATCACCTTGGGCATGCCGACCGTCAGTTCCGGATCGCAGATCGTGACTGCCGGCAGGAACTTCGGATGGAAGATCACCTTCTTCACGTGGCTTGCCGAATTGGTGATGACGCTGGCGCGGCCGACTTCCGAGCCGGTGCCGGCGGTCGTCGGCACCGCGATAATCGGCGCAATGCCTTCGACGCTCGCGCGCGTCCACCAGTCGCCGATGTCTTCGAAGTCCCAGACCGGGCGGCTCTGCCCGGCCATGAAGGCGACGCACTTGCCGAGATCGAGGCCCGAGCCGCCGCCGAAGGCGACGACGCCATCATGGCCGCCGTCCTTGAAGGCCTTCACGCCGGCTGCAAGGTTGACGTCGTTCGGGTTCGGATCGACATCCGCAAAGATCGCCCGGCCGAGGCCGGCAGACTCGAGAATGTCGAGTGCGTTCTGCGTGATCGCCATCGGCGCGAGGCCCCGGTCGGTGATCAGCAGCGGCTTCTTCATGCCCACCGCCTTGCAATGGTCGGCAAGCTCCTTGATCCGGCCGGCCCCGAACTTGATGGACGTCGGATAGCTCCAGTTGGCGGTGATGGTCATGCGGTGACTTTCTTCAGATGGTAGGATTTCGGACGGGTAAGGTTCTGGAAGCCGATGACCGAGAGCGAGCCGCCGCGGCCGGTCTCTTTGACGCCGGTCCAGCAAAGCGCCGGGTCGAGATAATCGGCACGGTTCATGAACACGGTGCCGGTCTCGATGTCGGCGCCGATGCGTGCGGCGCGCTCGGCATCCTTCGTCCAGAGCGAGGCCGTCAGGCCGTACTGGCTGTCGTTCATCAGTTCGATCGCCTGGCTGTCGCTCTTCACCTTCATGATGCCGACCGCCGGGCCAAAGGTCTCCTCGCGCATGAAGGCCATGGAGTGGTCGACATTGACGAGGACCTGCGGCGCGAGATAGGCGCCGCCGTCATCGGCAGGGAAGAGTTTCGGGTCGACCAGCGCCTTGGCGCCCTTGGCAACAGCATCGGCGATCTGCTCGCGCACGGTGGCGGCAAAGCGCTTGTTGGCCATCGGCCCGAGCGTCGTTTCCGGGTTGAGCGGGTTGCCGAGCTTGTAATTGGAAACCCAGGCGACCGACTTCTCGACGAAGGCGTCATAAAGCTTTTCGTGCACATAGATGCGCTCGATGCCGCAGCAGCACTGGCCGGAATTGTAGGTGGCGCCGTCCATCAGCGTGTCGACGGCGGCGTCGAGATCCGCATCTTCCATGACGTAGCCCGGATCCTTGCCGCCGAGCTCGAGGCCAAGGCCGGTAAACGTGCCGGCGGCAGCCCGCTCGATCGACCGTCCGCCTTCGACCGAACCGGTGAAGTTGACGAAGTCGAAGCTCCTGGCCGCAATCAGCGCCGCGGTCGTCTCGTGGTCGAGGAAGATGTTCTGGAAGACATCGGCCGGCACGCCGGCCTCGACGAAGGCGCGCACCATGCGCTCGCCGACGAGGATCGTCTGGCTCGCGTGCTTGATGATCACCGTGTTGCCGGCCATCAGCGCCGGAGCGACCGTGTTGATCGCGGTCATGTAGGGGTAGTTCCACGGCGCCACGACGAAGACGACGCCATGCGGCTCGCGGGCGATGCGGCGCTCGAAGCGGTCGCTCTCCTCGATCACCAGCGGCTTCAGCGCATCGGCTGCGATCGTCGCGACATAGTTCGAGCGCTCGTTGAAGCCCTTGAACTCGCCGCCATAGCGCACCGGCCGGCCCATCTGCCAGGCAAGCTCCGGCACCACCTCGTCGACCATCTCGTTGAGGCGGGCGACACCGGCCAACACCAGATTGACGCGCTCGTCGAGCGGACGGCGCGCCCAGGCCTTCTGCGCCTGGCGGGCGCGCGAAACCACCTGCTTTGCCATTTCCAGCGGCATTGCCGGGCGTTCCGCGTAGACCTCGCCATTAACAGGCGAAATGCACTTGATCATGCTCATGATCGTCTTCCTGTTTGTTCCATTCGAATTGCTGAGGCAGCCCCTCATCCGGCCTGCCGGCCACCTTCTCCCCGCAAGCGGGGTGAAGGAAATATGCCGCACTGTTTCTCCCAGCCAAGCCCTATTCGCAGGGCAGGTCCCATCTCCCCGCGAGCGGGGAGAGGGTTAGTCCTCGGGTTAAACCCGAGGAGAGAGGCAAGCGCGGTGCCCTGCTTACGCTCTTTCAAAACCGCGCGCGACCTCCCAGTCGGTGACGCGGCGGTCGTATTCTTCCTGTTCCCAGCGCCCTGCCCGCGCGTAGTGCTCGATGACCTCGTCGCCGAAGGCGTCGCGCAGCATCTTCGATTCGCTGAGCGCTGCAGTCGCGTCGCGCAGCGTGCGCGGGATCTCGCGTACGTCCTTGCCGCCATAGGCGTCGCCGACGAAGGGCGCTTCCAATTCCATCTTGTTCTCGATACCGGAAATGCCGGCCGCGATCAAAGCGGCAAAGGCCAGATAGGGATTGAGATCGGAGCCGCCGACGCGGCATTCGATGCGGATCGCCTTGGTGTCTTCGCCGCAAAGGCGATAGCCGGCCGTGCGGTTGTCCTTACTCCAGACCGCCTTGGTCGGCGCAAACGTGCCGGCCATGAAACGCTTGTAGGAGTTGATGTAAGGCGCAAGGAAATATGTGATCTCGCTCGCATGGGTGAGAAGGCCTGCCACATAGTGGCGCATCATCTCCGACATGCCGTATTTGCCGCTCTCGTCGTAGAACTTCGACGACTTGCCGTCGGCACTCCAGAGCGACTGGTGGATATGCGAGGAGGAACCGGCAGCCTGATAGTTCCACTTGGCAAGGAAAGTGATCGCCTTGCCGCGCGACCAGGCGATTTCCTTGCAGCCGTTCTTGATGATCGCATGCCGGTCGGCCATCGTCAGCGCGTCGGCGTAGCGCACGTTGATTTCTTCCTGGCCGGCCGAGGCCTCGCCCTTGGAATTCTCGACCGGGATATCGGCGCCCTGCAGGCCGTTGCGGATCGCCCGCATCACGTCCTCTTCCTTGGTCGTCTGGAAGATGTGGTAGTCCTCATTGTAGCCGCTGACGAGCTGCAGGTCGCGATAGCCGGACTGGCGGGCATCGTCATAGGACTGGTCGAACAGGAAGAACTCGAGCTCACTCGCCATATAGGCCTTGAGGCCCATCTTCTCGAGCCGCGCCACCTGCTTCTTCAGGATCGCGCGCGGCGAATGCGGCACTTCCTCATGGGTGTGATGGTCGAGCATGTCGCAGAGCACGAGTGCTGTGCCTTCGAGCCACGGAATGCGACGAAGCGTCGAAAGGTCCGGCTTCATCGTATAGTCGCCATAGCCCTTTTCCCAGCTTGTCGCCTTGTAGCCGGGAACGGTCTCCATCTCCATGTCGGTCGCAAGCAGGTAGTTGCAGCTATGCGTTTCCTTCCAGGCGCCATCGACGAAGAACTGCGCATGGAAGCGCTTGCCCATCAGCCGGCCCTGCATGTCGACCTGGCAGGCGAGCACCGTATCGATGCGGCCGGCGGCGACGTCTTCCTTCAACTCGTCAAACGTATAGCTCATCAACTTCCATCCCATGTTTGGTCACGCGGCCGTTCCCTTGGTGACGATATTTTTGGGCCGCGTGAACGTGATCCGTTCAACCAACCGGAAAGGTTCCGGCAAAAGAAAAGGCGGAAGTCGCGGTCGCGCTCCCGCCTTGTTGTTGTCGCTTAGACCTGGCCGACAGCCTTTTCGGCGGCGGCGATCTCCGCCTGGCGGCGTGCCACTTCGTCGCCGATCGGCGGGCCACGGAAGCGGCGGCTTTCAAGGCCGAACCAGATCAGAGCCGTCAGCACCAGGAAGCCCACGGTGATGTAGAGCGCCCAGTCGTTCGGCGGCTGAACGCCGAGGATGAAGATCAGCACCATCGCGATGATCGACAGGACGGCGAACAGCTTGAACATGCTCTCGCCGAGGTTCCACGGGCCCATCTTGTCCCACTTCGAGGTTCCCCAGGCGAAGAGGCCGAGCGTGATCGGGATCGCGAAGGAGAAGAACAGGAAGATGACGGTGCACGAGACGACGATCGTGTAGACCGGGGTTTCGCCGATCGAGACGAGCGAGGAGCCCCAGACGAAGAGGACTGCGAGGATCGAACCGACCCAGATCGCCGCAACCGGCGTGCGGTAGGTCGGGCTCACCTTGGCGAGCGCCTTGGAGGCCGGCAGGCCGCCGTCACGCGAAAACGCAAAGATCATGCGCGACACCGAGGTCACCGTTGCCAGGCCGCACAGCCACTGGCTGACGAGGATGGCGAGGTAGAGGATGTCCTTGATGATGGGGTGGACCTGCGCTTCCATCGCCCAGAAGAAGACGTTCCAGCCCTGTTTGGCGGCGTCGTCCATGTTCGGGATCATGAGTACGAACGAGCACAGCATGATGTAGCCGAAGAGCGCCGACCAGAGCACCGACGAGACCATGCCGCGCGGCACCGAATGGGCGGCCTTGACGGTTTCTTCCGAAGTATGCGCCGAGGCGTCGTAGCCGGTGATCGTGTAGATCGGCAGCAGCAGGCCGAGCAGGAACACCCAGGTGCCCGAGGTTTCCGGCCAGACATTGCCGCCCGCTTCACCGGAATAGTTGGAGAAGGTGAAGAGACGGGTGATATCGTAGCTGTCGGCTGCGGCCAGGCAGACGACCGCAAGCAGGATCGCGGTTGCAAAGATCAGGTAGCCCGAGAAGTCCGTGAGCTTGGCTGTCAGCCCGATGCCCATATGGTTTACCAGTGCCTGCCCGCCGGTGATGATGGCAAGGAAGACGATGCGCGTCAGCGTCGTATCCGCAAGCCCGAAGTACGGCGTGCCGAAGGTGCCCATGAAGAAGTAGTAGGTGCCGACGTTGATCGCACCGAGAACGGTGACGAGGCCGAGCAGGTTGAACCAGGCGGTGAGCCAGCCGGTGAAGCGGTTGCCGAGGATCGAGCCCCAGTGATAGAGGCCGCCAGCCGTCGGGTAGGCCGAGCTGATCTGTGCCATGGCAACGGCAAAAACGAAGGAAATGAAGCAACCGAGCGGCCAGCCGATGCCGATCGCGGCGCCCCCCGCGCCTGCGGTCGCCTGGGCGAGCGAGTTGATGCCGCCCGAAAGAATGCAGATGATCGAGAACGACACCGCGAAGTTCGAGAACTGGCTCATGCGCCGCTCGAGCTCCTGGGCGTAGCCCATCGAGTGCAAGACACTCATGTCCTGCTTTTGGTCTGAATCACTGTAGTCTTGCATTTTTCTTCCCCTGATTTCTTCAGACCACACCGCCCCATTGCGGCAGGGTCCCATCAACCACCCTGCCCCGGCTGGCCGGAACAGGACCGCGGCAACGCCGCTCCCCAGGGTCTTTTATTGTGCCGAAAGTGCCGCCGAGCCCTTGCGCAGCAGCCCTTCCAGGTAATCGGCCATGACCCTTTGGCCGATGTCATTGCGAATGAGATCGTTGCGGATCTCGATCATCACATTCGGCAGTCCGTTGTGGACGCCGTATTCGATCAGGCTATGGGTAACGCCGTCGGCCGGGCCATAGGGCTCGTTGCGACGGATATCGTAGGCGACCTGCCCTTTCGTGGCGGTCGCAAGCATGTGGTCGGCGAGCCGGCTGTCGGCATCGTGCAGGACGCCCACTTCGACGGCGCGCGGCTTGCCGAAATAGACGGGCGTGAAACTGTGCATGGTCACGAGAACAGGCGGGCGTCCCGCGGCCTTGCGATCGGACACGAACCGCGCGACCGCATCGTGGAACGGCCGATAGATCTCGTCGACGCGCGCCTGGCGTTCGTCGGCCGACATCGTCCGATTTCCCGGTATCTCGTAGACCTCGCTGACGGCAGGCATCGCCGCGTCCGCTTCCGGCGGGCGGTTGCAGTCATAGGCAAGGCGGGAGAAGCGCTGGTAGATCAGCGAGCCGTCGAGCTTTGCCGCAAGCAGCTTGGCGACCGCAAGCGCGCCGGGGTCCCAGGCGATATGGCTTTCGAGCGCCTGCTCGCTGAGGCCGAGCGTGCCCAGCCGTTCGGGAACCAGGCGCGAGGCATGCTCGCAGACGAGCACGATATCGCCCTTGCCTGCGGCGTTTTCGATCGCAACCGGATCGCCATCTGCTTCGGTCAAAAGTCGCGTCAACACCGGCATCCCCTCTTGCCCCGTTAGACGTTCGTTAATGAAAAGAATTCTTCAGAGGATGACGCATGTCAATCAAAATCTGAAACGATCTCTTCAAAATTGCGATTGACTCCAATTGTGACAGCGATGTTTAATCTGTCACAAACCGGCTTAAGATCGGTTCAGGGGAGACAATTTGAGCAGCAAGGCGACGTCCACCACCGTGTCGGATGTGATCAACGCCCACTTCACCGTGCTGACCCGCGCGGAGAAGCAATTGGCGGAGACGCTTCTCGACAATTATCCCGTTTCGGGACTCGGTTCGATCACCACGGTTGCCGAGAACGCCGGCGTTTCGACCCCGACGGTCGCCCGCATGGTGCAGAAGCTTGGCTTCCGCGGTTTCCCGGATTTTCAGGCGCGGCTGCATCAGGAACTGGAAGCGACGATTTCCAATCCGATCGCCAAGCACGACCGCTGGGCCGCCAATGCGCCCGGCACCCACACGCTCAACCGCTTCGCCGACGCGATCACCAGCAATCTGCGCGAGACGCTGACCCAGATCGAGCCGCAGGAATTCGATGCGGCAGCGGCTCTCATCGCCGACCGCAAGCGCAGCATCTACCTGCTTGGCGGCCGCATCACCCGCTCGCTCGCCGACTATCTCTTCACCCACCTTCAGGTCATCCGCCCGGGTGTCATCGAGATCGCCTCCAATGCCAGCGCCTGGCCGCATTACGTGCTCGACATGCGCCAGGGCGACGTGCTGATTCTCTTCGACATTCGCCGCTACGAGCAGGAAATGGTGACGCTCGCCAAATCCGCCCGCGAGCGCGGCGTCGAGATCATCCTTTTTACCGATCGCTGGAGTTCGCCGGTCGCCAAGTCCGCCTCCAGGGTGTTTCGCTCGCAGATCGAGGTGCCGTCCGCCTGGGACAGCTCCGTCGTCATCCTGTTCTTGATCGAGGCTTTGATCGAGGCCGTACAGAGTTCGAACTGGGACGAGACCCGGGATCGAATGAAAACGCTCGAGGGTCTGTTCGATTCCACCCGCATCTTTCGCAAACCGGTCTAGGAGAATTCGCCGACACGTTCACAGGATTTCATGCAGTTATGCGACAGTGGCCCGCCGAAGCAAAAAAAGAAATGTTCTTACAACGACATACGCGGCGCGAACGGATAAACCCCTGTCACATTACTTTCATCGCATCTCTTTAACAGCTTCGCCGAAATCGACTGAAACCCCACGAATTTGACTAAACCCATAAGGAGAACACCAGTGATTTCAAAAACCCAACGCCTGCTTTCGCTCTCCACCGCCATTTTCCTGGCAACGACCGCAATCGCCGCTGCCGAGCCGAGCGCCGAGCTCATCGAAGCCGCCAAGAAGGAAGGCATGCTGACCACGATCGCCCTGCCCCACGACTGGTGCGGCTACGGCGACGTCATCGCCTCCTTCAAGGCCAAGTATCCGGAAATCCAGGTCAACGAACTGAACCCGGACGCTGGCTCGGCCGACGAAGTCGAAGCCGTCAAGGCCAACAAGGACAACAAGGGCCCGCAGGCTCCTGACGTTGTCGACGTCGGTCTCGCCTTCGGTCCGCAGATGAAGGCCGAAGGCCTGCTGCAGCCCTACAAGGTCTCCACCTGGGACGAGATCCCGGACAGCGTCAAGGACGCCGAAGGCTACTGGTACGGCGACTATTACGGCGTCATGTCCTTCCTGGTGAACAAGGACCTCGTGCAGAACGCACCGAAGGACTGGACCGATCTGCTGAAGCCGGAATATGCCGGTCAGGTTGCTCTTGCCGGTGACCCGCGCGCCTCGAACCAGGCGATCCTCGGCGTTCTCGCCGCTGGCCTCTCCAAGGGCGCAAAGTCCGGCAAGGAAGCCGGTGAAGCCGGTCTCGGCTACTTCGCCGAACTCAACAAGAACGGCAACTTCGTTCCTGTCATCGGCAAGTCCGGCACGCTCGCCCAGGGCTCGACCCCGATCGTCGTCGCCTGGGACTACAACGCTCTCGGCTGGGCAAAGACGCTCAACGGCAACCCGCCGACGGAAGTCGTCGTTCCGGCCAGCGGCGTTCTCGCCGGCGTCTACGTTCAGGGCATCTCGGCCTACGCGCCGCACCCGAACGCTGCCAAGCTGTGGATGGAGCACCTCTATTCCGACGAAGGTCAGCTCGGCTGGCTCAAGGGCTTCTGCCACCCGACCCGCTTCAATGCCATGGTCAAGGCCGGCAAGGTTCCGCAGGAACTGATCGACGCCCTGCCGCCGGCAGCCGCTTACGAGAAGGCCTACTTCCCGACGCTCGAAGAAGTCGACGCCAACAAGGCTGCCGTCACCGGCGGCTGGGATGCCGTCGTCGGCGCGAACGTCCAGTAAGCCTTTCCACAGACATGTCGCCCCGGCCGGTTTTCCGGCCGGGGCGCATAGGTTATTCGTAAGAAATTCAAGTTCTTGGAGCGGGATAAGGATACGTTTTGGCGGTTTTGCGCCAGCCTCCCGCCTCACTTGCAAGCATCTATAACGCCCGCGTCGATAACGCGGCTTCAGGGGCGCGAACGGAATGTCATCTGCTAAACCCGACGCCAGCCCGCCGGCGCGTCGCCTACCGCTTCACTGGCTGGGCATCCTGCCCTTTGCCGCCTTCGTGACGCTGTTCCTGCTTCTGCCAACGATGAAGATCGTGGTCGGCGCTTTTCAGACGCCCGATGGCGGCTTCACGCTCGCCAACATTCGCGGCCTGTTCACGCCGTCGATCCTCGGCGCCTACTGGATCTCCATCAAGATCAGCATCGCGTCGGCCCTTCTCGGCTGCCTGATCGGCTTTGCCATGGCGTCAGCCATCGTCTTCGGCGGCTTGCCGAAGGGGATCCGCGGGCCGCTTTTGACCTTTTCCGGCGTCGCCTCCAATTTCGCGGGCGTGCCGCTCGCCTTCGCCTTTCTCGCGACGCTCGGCCCGGTCGGCATCGTCACCGTCTTCCTGCGCTCGAATTTCGGTCTCGACCTCAGGATGCTTGGCTTCAACCTCCTCTCCTTCTGGGGGCTGACGGTCACCTATCTGTTCTTCCAGATCCCGCTGATGATCCTGATCATCACGCCGGCGCTCGACGGCCTGAAGCGCGAATGGCGCGAGGCCGCAGAAATCCTCGGCGCGACCGGCCTGCAATATTGGCGCATGGTCGCCTTCCCGATCCTGCTGCCATCGCTGCTCGGCACGCTGGCGCTGCTGTTTGCCAATGCCTTCGGCGCCGTTGCGACCGCGATCGCGCTCACCGGCTCGTCGCTGTCGATCGTCCCGATCCTGCTTTTCGCCCAGATCCGCGGCGACGTGCTCGGCAATCCTCATCTCGGCTACGCCCTTGCCTTCGGCATGATCGTCGTCACAGGCATCGCCAACGCGATCTATATCTGGCTGCGCAGCCGCAGCGAAAGGTGGCTGAAATGAAGAAGATCTGGGCGTGGGGAGCCCTCGTTTTCGGCCTCCTCTATTTCATCTTGCCGCTCATCGGCATGACCAATTTCTCGCTCAAGATGCGTCGCGGCGAGTATTCCTTCGACGCCTACGCCAAGGTCTTCGCCGACCCACGCTTCCAGGAGACCTTCACCTATTCGGTGATGCAGGCGCTGTTCACCATCCTCTTCGGCGTGCTGCTCGTCGTGCCGACGGCCTATTGGGTGCGGCTGAAGCTGCCGCGCCTGCGTCCCATCATCGAGTTCATCACGCTTCTGCCGCTGGTCATCCCGGCGATCGTCATCGTCTTCGGCTACATCCGGCTCTACAACACCTCGAGCTGGCTGCCGCTGACGGGCTCGCTGACCGGCACCAACATCCTGCTGATGTTCGGCTATGCGACGCTGGCACTTCCCTACATGTACCGCGCGGTCGACACCGGTCTTCGCACCATCGATGTCGCCACCTTGACCGAGGCGGCACAGAGCCTTGGCGCCGGCTGGGTGGCGATCCTTGCCAAGATCATCCTGCCGAACGTGCTCGTCGCCGTGCTTTCGGGCGCCTTCCTGACCTTTGCCATCGTCATCGGCGAGTTCACCATGGCCGCCCTGCTCAACCGCCCGGCTTTCGGCCCGTACATGCAGCTTCTCGGTGCCAACCGCGCCTATGAGCCGGCCGCACTCGCCGTCATCGCATTCGGCATCACCTGGGGCTGCCTCGGCCTCATCCAGCTCGTTTCGCGCTTCCAGAAAAGCGCGCCTCCAAAGGCCTGAGGACCGACCCATGAGTTTCCTGTCACTCACCAGCATCAAGAAGTCCTTCGGCCCGGTTCAGGTCGTGCATGATTTCAACATGAACATCGAAAAGGGCGAGTTCGTCTCGTTCCTCGGGCCATCGGGCTGCGGCAAGACGACGGTGCTGCGCATGATCGCCGGCTTCGAGACGCCGACCAGCGGCCAGATCGTCATCAACGGCCGCGACCAGAATTCGCTGAAGCCCAACCAGCGCAACATCGGCATGGTGTTCCAGGCCTATGCGCTGTTTCCCAACATGAACGTGCATGACAACGTCGCCTTCGGTCTGAAGATCGCAGGCACTGACAAGTCGGAGATCGACGCGAGGGTGAAGCAGATGCTCGGGCTGATCAAGCTCGAGCACCTGGCGGACCGCTTCCCCTACCAGCTCTCCGGCGGCCAGCAGCAGCGCGTTGCGCTTGCCCGCGCCATTGCGGTCAAGCCGCAGGTGCTGCTGCTCGACGAGCCGCTCTCGGCGCTCGACGCCAAGATCCGCGTGTCGCTGCGCGAGGAAATCCGGCAGATCCAGCAGCAGCTCGGCATCACCACCGTCTTCGTCACCCACGACCAGGAAGAGGCGCTGTCGATCTCCGATCGCATCGTGGTCATGAATGCCGGCCGTGCCGACCAGATCGGCACCCCCTTCGAGATCTACAACACGCCGGCGACCCGCTTCGTCGCGTCCTTCGTCGGCACGCTCAGCATCATCGAAGGCAAGGTTGCGGACCCGGCCGCAGGCTCGGTCACCATCGGCAACCAGCAGGTGGCGCTGAAGGACCCGATTGCCGGCATGAAGGGCGGCGACAGCATTTCGCTGGCGCTGCGTCCCGAAGCAGGCTCGATCGCCGAAGGTGCCAAGGGCGACACGTCGCTAGCCGGCGAGGTCGTCTCGACGAGCTTCCTCGGCTCGGTCATCCGTACGCGCCTTCGCGTCGGCGGCGACGTCATCTCCTTCGACATGTTCAACAATCCGGGCGTCGCCCCGCCGGTTTCCGGCGACAACGTCACGCTGCGCTTTGCCGCCAAGGACTTGTTGGTCATTCGCGAATAGAAAGCCCAAGCAAACCGCTCCTGACGCTGGCGCCTATGGCGCCAGCGGTCATTCCACGCCTCATTGTACTAAGCCGGAAACCGCGAGATTGCGATCATGGCCAAGGCCGAGCCGAGTGCCTTCGTCAGGCATATCCAGGATGAGCTCTCCGACATCGGACCCGTCCAGATAGACCGCTTCTTCGGCGGTTGGGCCTATCTCGTTGCCGACAAGCGCTTTGCCGTCAACATCAAGGATCGCCTTTACTTTCGGGTCGATCGGGCGCTGAAAGATGCGCTCGTTGCCGAGGGCTGCCAGCCCTTCAGCTACGCGAAGGGCGGAAAGACGGTGGTCGTGCATCGCTTCTACGAAGCGCCGCAGGATTGTCTCGACGACCGGGATGCACTGCTCCATTGGGCCAATCGCGCGCTTGCCGCCGAAGACGACGATCTGCGCTGATCATCGCGCATCCGCTCTCGACCACCGGCCGAGACGGCTCAACTTCGGGGAACGAATTTGCCGTCGCTCCGTCGTACAAGCAAAAATCTGTCGTGATTTCCGGCATTTTCGTCGCACCGTGCGTTTGACCGCGCGCGGTCGCCCTATATAGTCGCGTTGTTCTCAGGGCGGGGCGAAATTCCCCACCGGCGGTAGCGGTCGCAAGGCCGAAGCCCGCGAGCGCCTTGGAGCTTACGCTCCAGGGGTCAGCAGATCCGGTCAGATTCCGGAGCCGACGGTCACAGTCCGGATGGAAGAGAGCAAGCAGCAACGTGGGTTCCCGCGAAGGGACCTCGCGCGCATGCATGTTCGCCCGACGGGATCATTGGAAAAACGCCAAACCCTGAAAGGCTTGAGACCATGACCATTCTTTCCCACCCCACAGCCAAGATCGCGATCGTTCGTGCCCGTTGGCATGCCGATATCGTCGACCGCTGCGTCGATGCCTTTGTTGCGCAATGGACGAAGCTCGGCGGCTCGGCGGCCGATGTCGAGATCTTCGACGTGCCGGGCGCACTCGAAATCCCGCTGCATGCACAGACGCTGGCCAAAACCGGCCGCTATGCCGCGATCCTCGGCACCGCCTTCGTCGTCGACGGCGGCATCTACCGCCACGATTTCGTCGCCGGCACGGTGCTCGACGGCATGATGCGCGTGCAGCTCGACACCAACGTGCCGGTGCTTTCCGCCGTGCTGACGCCGCATAATTTCCAGGAAAGCGAACCGCTGATCGCCTTCTTCCGCGAGCACTTCGTGACCAAGGGTACGGAGGCGGCCAACGCCTGCGCCCAGATCCTCGACGCCCGCGCCAAGCTGGCGCTGCTCAACGCCTGATCGGCTGCGGGCTCCGACATCAGCCGGTCTGACGGCGTCGCAATGGCGGCTGCCCCTCATCCGCCCGGTGAGGGCTTGCCCCTCATCCGGCTGCCGCCACCTTCTCCCCGCACGCGGGGAGAAGGACACGCGCGGCGCTCGTGTCGCCCTTCACCTTCGAGGACGAGGTCCGCCTGGACTGAGAAGCACGGGCTGGCGAGAGAACTCGTCCCCTCTCCCCGCCTGCGGGGAGAGGGCTAGGGTGAGGGGCAATCGACAATCGCCGACTTAAACCAATCATCAGCACACCCATTGAATCAACATCTGAACCAGCTGAATCAAGCCGGCAATCTCCGTCGATAACCCGCTGTTTCGACTCGCAAAATCAATGCGCCGCCTCGCCCTTGTGCAGGCTGCGCTCCAGAGCCGCCATGCGGTGGCGGTGCCCCGCCACCTCGTAGCCGACGATGGTGACGACCGGTGCCAGCATCAGGATGATCAGGCACTTGGCCATGTCGAGCCCGGCGATCGCCGCGACCACTGACGCAGCAAGCACCACTGCCGTGCCCGCGAGCAGCCAGAGATGCAGGCGGTCCACCTGCTGCATGAGATAGGCGTACATCGCGTAGAGCAGCCCGATGTAGCACGCGACAGGCACCGCCACCGTCAGCACCGTTGCGACCGAACCGATATGCGCCTTGTGCTCGATGTAATAGGCCGCCACATGCAGGCCGGCACCGGTGGCGACGATCGATGCGAAGATTGGCATGTGGCCGTAGCCCCAGACGAAGGCCCGCTTGAGACGGTAGTGGTGTAGGATCTCCGCACTCGGCAGCAGGAAATAGATCCACCACATGCCGAAGGTGAGCCCCGTGCCGGCGAGGCAGACGAGTGCGACGTTGAGGTCCCAGCCCTGCCCCTCGACCACGGCCGAGATCGAGGCGACCGTGCCGACGACCCCTTCCCCAAGGGCGATGATGGCAAGAAGCCCGTAGCGCTCGGCGATGTGGTGCGCGTGCCAGGGCGTGCCGCCGTCGCGCGTCTCGGCGAAATAGGGGCCGAGCATCTCGATCGCCGTGAGCCCGACGACCATGGCGAAGGTCACCAGCAGCGAGAAGTCGACGAAGATCAGCACGATCCAGCCGATCTGGGCGACGCTGATCGCTTTCACATAGGTGAGGCAGGCATTGCGCCGTGCCGGGTCCTGACGGCTCGCGCGCAGCCACTGGAAGAGCATCGCCACCCGCATGACGACGTAGCCGAGCACCATGATGCCATTGTCGAGATGCGCGCCCTTGTCGATCGACTCGAACATCGGCGGCAGGCCGATCGCAAGGATCAGCACGCCGACCATCTGCACCATGGTAACGGCGCGGAAAATCCAGTCGTCCGTGTCATAGGCGGAGGCAAACCAGCTGAAATTGATCCAGGCCCAGCAGATGGAAAAGGTCGCAAGTGCAAAACCGAAGAGGCCGGCAAAGATGTGCCCCTCGGCAAGGAAATGGGCAAGCTGCGAAGCAGCCAGGCTGAAGGCAATGACGAAGGTCAGGTCGAACAGCAGCTCGAGCGTCGTCGCGGTCCGGTGATGTTCATGCGTGTCGCGGCCGCTCATGCGCGCCACGTGGTGGTGCGCGCTTTGATGCGGCTCAGTCAAGGTGGTTTCACTCATGCGGCAGCGTCCCTCATTTGACGATCCGCAAGAATATTCAAATATTTGCAGAAGCCTCGTCAAGACGAAGCACAAGACCGGACATGAAAACGCCCGGCATCGCTGCCGGGCGTGTCGTCACGATGCCTGAGGGAGGATCAACGGCATCGCGAGATTGGGTAGGCCTTGAACCGGGAACCGGATGCAGACGGCAAGCCGTCCGCCCTTTTCCTCAACCGGCCCGCGCCGCATCCAGGCGGTTGATCGCCTCGACATTGCCGGCCGAAGAGCCGTTCGGGTCGAACTCGGAGGCGAGCCAGGTGTCGACGATCGACTTTGCCAGCTCCGGTCCGATGACGCGGGCGCCCATGGTGATGATCTGGGCGTTGTTCGACTTTGCCGCCCGCTCGGCCGAATAGGTGTCGTGCGTCAGCGCCGCGCGGATGCCCGGCACCTTGTTGGCGGAGATGCACACGCCGATGCCGGTGCCGCAGAACAGGATGCCGCGGTCATGCTTGCCCTCGACAACCTGCTGCGCCAGGTTCTGCGCGAGGTCCGCATAGAAGCCGGACTGGCTGAGGTCGACGACTTCCACGTCGCTGCGGCCGCTCAGATGGGCGGCAATGACATCCAGCAGGGGCTTGCCGGCGCTGTCGGCTCCAATTGCAATCTTCATGATTGTTCCTTTCGTTCTTCTTGAGCTGCAACGGCCGGAGGCTCAGATCGCCTTGGCGACGCGCTGCAGAATGTCGAGATAGCCATTCACGTCCCAGGCGGAGCGGCCGATGAAGAGGCCGTCGATATGCGCCTGGGTGATCAGTTCTTCGCAATTGCCGGGGTTGACGCTGCCGCCGTAGAGCACCGGCACGCGCCTGCCGAGTGTCGCTTCCGCCACCTCTGCGATGCGCTTGTGGCGCTCGTCGGCATAGTCAGCCGTCGCCGGAATACCGTTGACGCCGATCGCCCAGACCGGCTCGTAGGCCAGCAGGATCGTCGCCGTCTTCGCCGCGCCTTCGAGAAGTGCCAGCGCGCCCTCGACCTGGCGCTTCAGCACCTGATCCGCCTCGCCCGCTTCGCGCTCGGAAAGTGTCTCGCCGATGCAGATCAGCGGCACCAGGCCATGGCGCACGGCGGCTGCGGTCTTCAGGCCGACAGTGCGGTCGGTCTCGCCGAAATGCTCGCGCCGCTCGCTGTGGCCGAGCTCGACCACGTCGAGGTTGCAGTCTTTCAGCATCAGCGGCGACACCTCGCCGGTCCAGGCACCGGCATCGTCCCAATGCATGTTCTGCGCACCAACCTTGACGCTGGTGCCGGAAAGCCGCGCCTTGACCTCGCGCACCGCCGTGAACGGCGGGATGACGAAGCGCTGGATGCGCTCGTCCCGTGATGCGTCGGCCGCAGCAAGACCCTCGGCAAAGACCATCGCCTCGGCGAGCGTCTTGTTCATCTTCCAGCTGGTGCCGACCCAAAGGCCCGACTTCTTCATGCTTTCTCCTTGCGATTTTCGACCCTGACCAGCCGGATGCCCGCCTCTTCGAGCGGGGCTGCGTGTTCGGCCGAAACTTCCGAGCCGGTCAGCACCGCGTCGAAGGCATTAAGCCCGGTCAGGAAATGGAGCGCCGAGCGCCCGAATTTGTCGTGGTCCACCAGCAGGTATTTGCGCTTGGCCGCCTTCACCATCAGGCGCTTGGCCTGCACCACCTCCTGGTCCTGGTGGAAAGCCGTGGTGCCCTCGATCGCAGAGCTCGAAAGAAAGGCGACATCGACACGCAGCGAGCGCAGCGCCTCGTCGGTGACGATGCCGAAGAAGCCGTTGAACTTCTTGCTGTACTGGCCGCCGAGCGCGATCACATTGATCCCGGGGGCGCCCGAGAGGCTGGTGATGACGCCGAGATTGTTGGTGATGACCGTCAGCGGCCGGATATCGCGGATGCAGTCGGCGATCGCGCCGGTCGTCGAGCTGTCGTCGATCAGAATGCTCTGCCCCGGTTCGATCAGGCTCGCCGCATGTTCGGCGATGCGCCGCTTCTCCGAAATCGCGATCTTCTCGCGGTAGCGGAAATCGCTTTCGAATTGCGGGCTCGACTGGATCGAGGCGCCGCCATGCACCTTGCGCAGCAGGCCCGCCTGTTCGAGGTCATCGAGGTCGCGATGCACCGTCATCTTGCTGACGCCAAAGCGTAAGGACAGGTCTTCGACGGACGCCGTTCCGGCCTCCATCAGCACATCCATGATCGCCTGTCGCCTGTCTTCCGGCTTCATCGTCTCGGTCCCGATCGCGCGCAGCCTTGGCCGCGCTCACCGTGAGAAGATAACACCTATTTGTGATATTTCAATTTATACAACGTGATTTTGTGATCTTTCAGTGTGATTTTTCTGTGCGTTTGAATCCCGTGTCGATGTGCGGCTCCCAGAATTCGACCGACTCCCGGATCATCTCGACGACGTTGTGGTCCGTCGGCTCGCGCTCACGGAAGGAAAGCTCCAGGCAGATCTCGTTGTCGGTGCCGCCACCGGCCTTGACCGCGCCGATCAGCTTCTCCGGCGTGATCCGGCCGTCGCGGTTATAGGCGGCGGTAAACGGCCAGTGGCCGGCCTTGTTCATCGAGGACTGCTTGATGTGGATGATCGGGGAACGCTCCGGGAATGCACCGGCCCAGGCATAGGGATCGATGTCGTTGGGGTTGTCGGAGGTGACGTCGCCATGGTCGATATCGACCATCATCTTCATCGGGATCGGCAGCTGCGCTTCTGCGAGCCGCCGGTCGAGCGTCCGGCATTCCGCGATCGTGTGGCCGAACTCGCGACCGACCGACATCGGCTCCCAGAAGACGTAGTCGAGCCCCGCCGCCTTGCCGTGCTCGGCCACCTCGCGCCAGCAGTCGATGGCAATCCGCATCATCTCCTCGCGCCGCGCCGGGTCGTCATAGTCCTTGAGCGTGAAGATCGCGAACTGCGTGCCCATGCCGGAGGCGCCGAGTTCGGCGGAGATATCGGCAAAGGTCTTGAACCAGTCGACATAGTAGCGCCTGACATCCGGGTCAGGATGGCCGAAATGGTTG
Source organism: Ensifer sp. ZNC0028 (assembly GCF_000799055.1). NCBI lineage: Bacteria > Pseudomonadati > Pseudomonadota > Alphaproteobacteria > Hyphomicrobiales > Rhizobiaceae > Ensifer > Ensifer sp. ZNC0028. Next base: position 18,150 of record NZ_JTLA01000046.1, on the reverse strand, counting down.
AGGCGGCCATAGGGGCCGGTCATGCCCGAGGTGATCTTCACGCCGGTACGGTCGAGCGCGCGACGAAACTGCCTGAGGGTCTTGGCGATCGTTGCCGCCGGCCAGCCCGGATTGACGAATTCGTGGGTGAGCTGCACGTAGCCGATGCGGATCTTCTCGGCGATCGTGTCGATCAGGTCATCGGGCTCGGCGAAGCGGTTGACCAGCGGATTGGTGTTGAGCGACAGCGTGAAGGCCACGATCGGCTCCCCCTACCAGATGAATTTCGGAAGAATGAAATCGGGGCTGGCGCCGTGTTCAGCAAACAGCCGACGGCGCTCCTCGTCCGAGGCGTTCTCAAGGATCCCCGTCGTCACCAGCACCGAGTGAAGGCCGGCATTCGCGGCACCGGCGATATCGTGCTCGATACTGTCCCCGATCGCACAGACCCGTGTCGGTTCGGGCTGCCCGAGGAAATCGAGCGCGAGCGCATAGATGTCGGCGAAGGGCTTGCCGATCCAGCGCACGCTGCCACCAAGCTCCTCGTAGAGCTCGGCGATGCGGCCGGCGGCAAAGGCGTTCCCGGCCTTCGTCAACATGATCTTGTCGGGATTGGTGCAGAGGCAGGGAATGCCGCGTTTTGCCGCCGGGGCCAGCATCGCCTCATAGTGGGAGAGCGGATAGACGTCTCCCTCGCTTCCCGCCAGAAGCACGATGTCGGCGTCCGCGCCGTTTTCCGTACGTTGGAGATCAAGCCCGGCAATCGGCGACTGGTCGTCGTCGCGGCTGACCAGCAGGCACTTGCGCGTACCGCTGCTCGCGCCCTCGGTCTCCCGCTTGAGGATCTGCCAGGCGACCTCGCCCGAGGTCAGGAACCAGTCCCAGCTTCCCGAAACGAAACCGAGATCGGCAAGGCGGCGATCGTTTTCCGCCGAGCGCTTGCCGGAATTGGAGAGAATGATGATGCGCTTTCCCGCATCCTTCAGCTTGACCAGCGTTTCGGCCGCTCCCGGATAGGGCCCGCGGCCATCGCGCAGCACCCCGAACTGATCGATCAGGAAGGCGTCGTAGCGATCGGCAATCTTGCCAAGTCCCTCGATAGCAGTCGCTTGGGCAAACGTCACAGCACACCAGCCTTTCTCGCGCCGGCCAGCGCCAGCCGCGCCGTGCCGGCGGCCGCCTCCTCGGAAGACGCGGACAAGAATGGCACGCCGAGCTTGCGCGCCCGGATCGCGCTCCAGACCGCGTTCTTGGCGCCACCGCCGACACTGCGAAGCGATCGGAGCGTCGGCCCGCCAAGCGCTGTCAGCCGCTGATAGGCGAGGCTCTCGACGCCGGCGATGCCCTCGAAGATCGCCTTGAGGAAGGTCGCGTCATCGGCCGGCCGCGGGCTCATGCGCGGGGCGAAATCCGGATCGGCGATGGGAAAGCGCTCTCCGGGCTTCACCAGCGGATAATAATCGAGCCCGGTGTCGACGGCCGGATCGATCCCGGCCGAAAGTGCAGCGATCCGGTCGGCTGAGAAATGTTCCGCCAGCACCACCCCGCCCGTATTGGAAGCCCCGCCGGCGAGCCACATCTCGCCGATGCGGTGACTGTAGAGCCCGTATTCCGGCGCAAATAGCGGACGGTCGGAAAGCATCTTCACCGTCAGCGTCGTGCCGAGCGCGCTGACGCCGTCGCCCGGCTGGTCGGCGCCGGTGGCGAGGAACGAGGCGCATCCGTCCGTGGTGCCGGCAACGACCACCACATCATCCGAAAGCCCGAAGGCATCGGCCGCTTCCGGCGCAATCGTCGCGATCGGCGCTCCGGCCGGCAGCACGTCGGGCAGCAGATCGACGCGGGCGCCGGTCCTTTCCATCCAGTCCGGCCAGGACCGCGACACGGGATCGTAGCCGGTCTTCAGCGCATTGTTTTCGTCGGAGACATCGTAGAGCCCGGTGAAATGGCCGGCCAGCCAATCGGCCTGATGGATCACCCGGAAGACACCCGGCACAGTCTGGAAAGCAAGAAGCTTGGCAAGGCCGGATGTGGCGCCATGGGCGGCACTTTCGCGCGGCGCATGGGCCGCGACCGCGTCGAGCAGCGCGCGGTCGACAACCGGATCGTTGTACATCATCGGCGTCGCCAGCGGCGCGCCTCTCTCATCGACCGGCAACATCGTGCCCGACGTGCCGTCGATCGAAACTGCAACGACCTTCCGCCTGTCGATACAGCCAAGCGCTTCCTCAAGCGCCGCCTGCACCGCTTTCCACCAACCCACGGGATCGCGGTGATCGGTGGAGAAAGCCGAGAGCTTCGCCGCACCTGATGCGACGACGGTCCCGTCCACCGCCATGGCGACCGCACGGGCGCCCGAAGTGCCAAGGTCGATGCCGATGACGAGCTTGTCCGATTGGCCACTCATTGCAGCACCTGCCCGGCGCGATTGAGCTGCTGGCGGTATTTCTCGGCATCCCAGCCGAGAAGTTCGGCGTTTTCTGCCTCCGTCAGGTAGCGCAGCCGCGCGTCCGCCGGGATGCGGGTCGTCACGTCCGCAAGGCATCGCGCCATGGCGAAGGCGCCGGCGGAGATCTCCTTCTGCACCAGCACGCCCTTGCCCGGGAAGAGCAGCAACGGCGGCAGGCTGTCGCCGGTCGCACGCAGCTTCGTCTCGATCGAAAGCGCGGTCTCACCGGGCGCGGCGACCACGACGCCCTTACCAAGGAAGATAACATGATCGGGGTAGAGGCTGCCGCCGGCGGCAAGCCGGCAACTGTCGAGATCGGCGGCGACCGAATGCAGGGCAACGTCCTCCGGCAAACGGTAATCGCTGTCGACCGCAAGCCGCGAAAGTGCCGCCACATCGGCGGCGGGAGCGATCCTGCGTGCGCCGGTCAGCCGACGGGTAATATCCGTGAGCAGGATCGCGGCATCGACCACGGTTTCAGCAGCGACCACCAGGCCGTGATTGCCGAGCACCAGCACCGACGTGTTGTCCTGCATCCGTTCGGCAATCGCCCGCGCCAGCGGCAGGCCCGGGCGAGCATAGGGCACGAAAACATGGGGGTAGCCGGCAAGTCGCTCGGCAGCGATTGCCGCACCGTTGGTCTGCACCGCCGTCGCGATCGTCTCGACGCAGTGCACATGCACCACCACCTTTTGCGGCATCAGCGCATGCACCGTCGTTTCGATCGAGGGGCGCAGGCCCGAGGGATTGCGCTCGGCGATCACGAAATCCTGCGCCTTTTCTGTCGCCGGGTCGTTCGCATCCAGTGCTTCGAGCAGGGGCTCGAGCGCGACCGGCACCATGACGTCGCGCTGGCGGGCATGCGCCAGCCACAGACCAGACGCCTTGATCCAGAGCGTGCCGCCCTCCTTGATCGAGGTGTTGCCGCCCGCCCCCTGCACCAGCAGCGGGTCCGCCCCGACGCGGGCCGAAAGATCAAGAAGCGCTTCGAATTCCAGACTTCGCATCCGATCTCCTTCAGGCTGCCTGCTGCTGGCGTGTCAGCCAATGGGTAAAGTCCTGCCGCTCGTCCGGCGTCATGTGCAGGCCATGCTTGGTGCGCCGGTCGAGAATGTCGTCCGCCGTCAACGCCCATTCGTTTTCGATGAGGAACCGCGCCTCGCGCTCGCGAAAGAGCGGGCCGAAAGCCGGGCCGAGATCTTCGAGTGATGCAGCGCCGGCAAGCAGATCATGCGTCCGCGTGCCGTAGAGCCGCGCATAATGCTTGGCGAGGTCGGCCGGAAGCCAGCGATAACGAGCCTTGAGTTCGCCCAGGAACAAATCGAAATCGGCGTCCGCCATGTCGCCGCCGGGCAGATGCGCGCGCGCAGTCCAGGCGGGCCCCATCTTCGGAAAGAACGGCTTCAACCGCTCCAGCGCATGTTCGGAGAGCTTTCGGAACGTGGTGATCTTGCCGCCGAAGACCGAAAGCAGCGGCGGCTGCCCGTCGGCAGCGTCGACCTCGAAAATGTAGTCTCGAGTCACGGCCGAGGGGTTTTCGGCATTGTCGTCGTAGAGCGGTCGGACGCCCGAGAAGCTGTAGACGATATCGTCAGACGTCAGCTGCTGCTTGAAATAGCGGTTCACCGATTTCAGGAGATAGGCGATCTCCCTGTCGTCGGCGGCCACGTCCTCGGGTCGGCCTTCATAAGGGATATCCGTCGTGCCGATCAGCGCCAGGTCGTTCTGGTAGGGGTTGATGAAGATCACCCGCTTGTCCGGGTTCTGCACGAGATAGGCCTGCCGCCCCTCCCAGAATTTCGGCACGACGATATGGCTGCCCTTGACCAGGCGCACGCTGCGGGTGGAGTTTAAGCCCCCGATCCGGCCGATGACGTCGTTGACCCAGGGACCGGCGGTGTTGACGACGCATCGCGCCCGCGCCTCGGTCTTTGCGCCTGTGCGCGTGTCGGTCAGTTCGACCGACCACAGCCCGTCGCGGCGGCGGATCGCGCTGCAGGCGGTGCGCGTCAGCACCCGTGCCCCGCGATCCCGGGCGTCGAGCGCGTTCAGAACCACCAGCCGGGCGTCGTCCACCCAACAGTCGGAATATTCGAACGCCTTGCGATAGGCGCGCTTGATCGGCGCGCCCTCGGGCGCGGTCGCAAGGTCGAGGCTTCGGGTTCCCGGCAGGCGCTTGCGGCCGCCGAGATGGTCGTAGAGGAAAAGCCCCAACCGCACGAGCCAGGCGGGACGGTCCTCAGGGTTATGCGGCAGCACGAAACGCATCGGCCAGATGATGTGCGGCGCGGATTGCAGCAGCACCTCGCGCTCGATCAGCGCCTCGCGCACCAGGCGGAACTCGTAATATTCGAGGTAGCGCAGGCCGCCATGCACCAGCTTGCCGGAGCGCGAGCTGGTGCCCTGGGACAGATCGTCCTTCTCGCACAACAGCACCGAGAGCCCGCGCCCAGCCGCGTCGCGTGCAATGCCCGCACCGTTGACGCCGCCGCCGACGACGAACAGATCGTATATTCCGGTCTCGGAACTCAACGTCGTTCCTCCTGTCATCAGCACGGATTGACCGGCGGCAGACCGGCGATGTAGCGGCGGACTTCCTCGGCCGCCATTTCGGCGGCAAAGGTCACGGTGCGCACCGAAGCGCCGGCAATATGCGGCGTCAGCGTCACGTTCGGCAGTTGCAGCAGCGGCCAGTCCTCCGGCACCGGCTCGATCGCGAAGGTCTCCAGCATCGCCGCCGACAGGTGGCGGCTCACCAGGTTCTCGTAAAGCGCGTCATAGTCGCAGAGCGGTCCGCGTGCCGTGTTCACGAAGATTGCACCGGGCTTCATCTTGGCGAAGGTCTCGGCGTTCATCATGTTGCGCGTCTCCTCTGTGACCCGCGGATGCAGCGTCACGACGTCGGAGCGGGAAAGCAGCGTGTCGAGCGAGACTTGCTCGACGCCGGCGTTGAGATCATCGGCCGAGAGCTGCACATAGGGATCATGCACCAGCACCCTGGTGCCAAAGGCCCGCAACAGCCGCACCACCTTGGTGCCGATATTGCCGTAGCCGATGACGCCGACCGTCATTTCGCAGAGTTCGCGGCCGGTGCGGTCGGCGCGGTAGAGATCGCCGCGCCATTCGCCCTTGCGCAACGCCTCATGGCCGGTGCGGATCAGCCGTGTCTCGGCAAGGATCGCGCCGAGCGTGAATTCGGCTACGGCGTTGGCGTTGCGCCCGGGCGTATTGACGACGCGAACACCGGCGTCGCGGGCCGCCCCCATGTCGATGTTGACAGGGCCGCCGCGCGACACCGCGACGAGCTTGAGGCCGGGCAGCGCTTGCAGCATGCCCCGCGACAGCGGCGCCAGCTGCGTCACCAAGATCTCGGCGTCGCCGACGAATGCGACGATCTCCTCGGGTTTGCCGAGATACTCCTTCAGCCCGTCCATGCCCTCGACGGCGTAACCGTGCTCCATCGGCACATCCGGCCACGGCAGTTCGAGCGTGCGGATGTCATGGCCGTTGCCGGTCGCTTCCACGATCTTGTCGCGAAACACGTCCGGCAACATGAACCGGTCGCCGATAATCGCTATCTTCTTCATTTCGGTCTTTCCTGTTTTCTTCCCGCGGCCGCACCTTGGGAGAGTGCGTGCCAGACGGGCCTGAGCGCTGTGCGCGACTGCTGGTAGGTGGGGAAGAGTTCGTCATAGCGGCGGGCAAGCGCCGGGTCGGCGGCTTCGGCCGGCCGTTGATAGGGCGTGACCCAATCGCCCAGGCAATCGGCCATCGAGGGATAGATGCCGAGCGAGACGGCGGCGATCATCGCCGCACCCGCAGCCCCGGCCTCCTCGCGTTCGCTCGTCTGCACGCTGGCACCGAGAGCAGCGCCCAGAATGCGGCGAAGCGAACCGCTGCGGGCAGCGCCACCCGTCAGGCGAATACGCCCGGGCAGCGGCCCCATCTCGGCGTAACAATCGCGCGCTGCCATGGCGAGCCCGTCAAGGACCGCCTTCAACATCTCGGGAAAGCCGTGGTTGATCGAGAGCCCGACGAAGGAGGCACGCGCCGTCGCGTCGACGAAAGGTCCGCGCTCGCCGGCCTCCGAAATATAGGGCTGGAAGATCAGCGGCGTGTCCTTGGCGTCCGCGAGCCAGCCATCGACATAAGCGAGCAGCTCGCTCTTCGATTTCTCCACCCCCATGCCCTTCAGCAGGCCCGAGGCCAGCGAGAGGATCCAGTCGATATTGAGCGTCGCCGCCATGTTGGACTGCATCTGCGCGTAGGCGCCGGGGATCGGCATGCACATGGTGTAGCCGGTCAAGTCCCGATTCAGCCGCACATCGTCGGCGCCGTTGGCAAGCCGCATATGCATGCCGGTCGAGCCGATGATCGAGCAGCCGGTATCCGTTCCCGGATCGTAGAGCCCTGCGCCAAGCGCGGTGCAGACGACATCGACGTAACCGAGCACGATGGGCGTGCCCTCGGTGAGGCCGGTAATGCCTGCTGCTTCCGCCGAAAGTGCGTGATGGGTCGCAGCACCGTCGACGATCTCCGGCAGCACATGTTTCAGCTTTTCGAGCCCGAGAAAGCGGATGACATCGTCGTTGTAGCTGCGGGTGCGAAAATTGCCGAAGCTGAAATTCGCCTCGGACGGATCGGTCGCACGCTTGCCGGTCAGCTTGAAATAGAGCCAGTCCTTGCAGTGGAACGTGGTGGCGACGCCCTTGAGCATCTCGGGCGCATGGTCGCTCATCCAGCGAAGCTGCGGCCCCTGCTGGCAGGCGGCAAGGCCCGAGCCGGTGCTTTCGAAGCGGGCGATATCGCCACTGTCGGCGCGCAGCCGCTCGACGGTTTCGCCGGCGCGCGCATCGAGCCAGAGCCAGCCCTTGCCGACGGGCGCGCCCGCTCTGTCGATCATCCAGGTGCCGTCGCCCTGACCGGTCACCGCGATCGCGGCGACACGGCCAGGGAGGTTTTCGATCTTCTCGGAGAGCTGCTTCAGCGTCGTTGCCGCGTCGGCCCAAGTGCGGTCGAGATCCTGCACGCTGCCGGCGCGGCCGACGGCCTCATAGGCGTTCGGCAGCGCTGCCGTGGCGATCTGCCGGCCACGCAGATCGAAGGCCACCGACTTGATGACCGAGGTGCCCGCATCGATACCGATGAGGATGTCCCGCATCAGGCGAGCTCCTGTCCATGGCTGATCGCCCGCCCGCTCTCGCCGTCGAAGACGTGCAGGCTCGACGGGTCGAGGTGGATGCCGATCGGCTGGCCGACATCGAGCTCCGTGCGGTCGTGCTCGACGAGCACCATGGTGCCACCGGCAAAGTCCGCGGCGATATGGGTCTGGTCGCCGAGCCACTGGTTGACGGCGACGCGGCCGGTCACGCCATCGGCACTGCGGCGCACCGAGTAGGGCCTGATGCCGAGCACCACCTTCTGCCGCTTGATCAGCTCGTCGCGCACCGCATGCGAAAAATCCGAAGCTGGATATTCGAGCCGCACGCCGTCCTTGAGGCCAAAGGCCATCTTGTTTTCGGAGCCGGTGACACTGGCTTCAAAGACGTTCATCGGCGGCTCGCCGACGAAGGTGCCGGTGAAGAGATTGGCCGGCCGCTCCTTGATCTTCTGCGGCGTGTCGAACTGCTGCAGCACACCGCCTTCCATGACGGCGATGCGGTCGGCAAGCGCGTTGGCCTCGGTCTGGTCGTGGGTAACGAGGATCGCCGTCAGCCCGCGTTCCTTGATGAAATGCTTGATGCGGCCGCGAAGCAGCGCGCGAAGCTGCGGCTCCAGCTGGCCCATCGGCTCGTCGAGCAGATGCAGGTTGGCATCGCGGATCAGCGCCCGCCCGAGCGAGGCGCGCTGCTGCTGGCCGCCGGAAATCGAGCTCGGATAGCGTCCGAGAATATCCTCGATCTCGAGCAGTTTGGCGATGCCCGCCACCTTCTCGTCGACGACGCCCTGCGAGAGCTTCGAGGCCTTCAGCGCAAAGGCAATGTTCTCGCGCACCGTCAGCGGCGGATAGAGCGAATAGCCCTCGAATGCCATGGCGACGTTGCGGCGCACCGGCGGCAGCGTCTGGACCTCTTTGCCTGCAAGCGAGATCGTTCCGCGCGACACCGCTTCGAAGCCGGCGATCATGCGCAGCGTCGAGGTCTTGCCGCAGCCGGAGGAGCCGAGCAGCGCGATGATCTCGCCCTTCCTCACATCCATGTTCAGCTTCTTCACGGCATGCACGCCGTAATCGACGGGGCCGTAGAACTTGTCGACGTCCTTGATCAGAAGGGCGGTGTCGGTCATGCCGCTTCTCCATTGCGCTTGGCTGCAAGGTCGGCGCGCGGCAAAAGAGCGCCGCTCGCCTTGTCGAAGAGGAAAGCCTGCATGCCATTGACGGCAATATGGGCGGGTCCTGCGGTTGGACCAGGCGTGCCGGCCGGCCGCGACACCAGGATTTCGCGGCCACGGGCGGTCAGCGCCAGCGTCACCGTCTTTTCGTTGAGCGGCGTTTCCGCTTCCACCGTCACAGGGATGGCACCCGGTGCTGCCGCATCGACGAAGCTGATCGCCTCGGGACGCAGGCCAAGCACGCACTGGCGGCCGACGACATCGGCACCGTAATCCCCAAGCCGCACCCGGACGTTCGAAAGCTCGACGAAGACGTCTCCGCCGCTGCGCTGCGGCGTGACATCGAGCAGGTTGATGGTGGGGTCGCCGAAGAGCCGGGCGATCTCGATATCGGCGGGCGCGTTGTAGATCTCCTGCGGCGTGCCGATCTGACGGATACGGCCAGCGGCCATCACTGCGATCCGGTCGCCGAGCGCCATCGCCTCCTTGTAGTCCTGGGTGACGTAGACGACCGTCGCGCCTTCCGCAGCCAGGAGCCGCGGCAGTTCCAGCCGCATCTCGAAGCGCAGCTTGGCATCGACGTTGCGCAGGGGATCGTCGAGCAAAAGCAGCGGCGGCGAGCCGACGAGCGCACGGGCAAGCGCCGTGCGCTGCTTCTGGCCGTTGGACAGCGCCTTCGGGTGATGCGTCAGCACGTGGTCGATCTTTAAGAGCTTCGCGACCTTCTGCACGCCGGCCGCGATCTTCTCCTTCGACGATCGCGTCGCCGTCAGCGGGCTGGCGATATTGTCGAAGGCGCTCATGTGCGGGAAGAGCGCGAAGTTCTGGAAGGCCATGCCGACGCCGCGATGTTCGGCATCGACATCGGTCATGTCCTCGCCGCCGATCAGCACCCTGCCCTCGTCCGGCTCGATGACGCCGGCGACCAACCGGAGCAGCACGGTCTTGCCGGCGCCGGAGGGGCCGAAGAGCACCAGCCGCTCGCCATCGGCAACATCGAGCGTGAGGTCGTCGAGAACCGTGTGGCTCTTGTAGCGCTTGACGATATTCTTCAGTTGCAGCGTGGTCATGAGTTACCCTTTCACCGCGCCGAGCGACAGGCCTTCGACGAGGTAGCGCTGGGCGTAGAGTGCAAGTGCGAGCGTCGGCGTGACCGAAAGCACGATGGCCGCGGCGATCTGCCCGTATTGGATGCCCGATGAAGTGACGAAGGCAAGCGCGCCCACCGTCACCGGCTGCTTGTCGGCGGACGCCAGCACCAGCGCGAAGACGAAATTGTTCCAGGCGAAGATGAAGGCAAGCAGGCCCGCCGCGGCGATGCCCGGTCCGGCAAGCGGCAGCGCGATCTTGCGGAAGGTCGCAAACCAGGAGTGGCCGGCGATGCGATAGGCATATTCGACGTCGGCCGAGATGTCCTCGAAGTAGCCGCGCACGATCCAGAGGATGAGCGGCAGGCAGATAAGCTGGTAGACCCAGATAAGTCCGAAGTAGGTGTTCGAAAGCCCGAGCCACTGGAAATACTGGGTCAGCGGCAAGAGCACCAGGAGCGGCGGCGCGAAGCGGAAGGAAAGCAGCGTGAAGGCGATGTCTTCCGAGCCTTTGAACTTGTGACGGGCAAAGGCGTAGGCCGCGGGCACGCCGAGCACGAGCGCCACGGCAACGGAGGCGACCGACAGGAAGATCGAGTTGCCGAGATTGCGCATGAAGGCGATGTCGAGCGTGCCAGCCGCCGTCTGCAGCTTGCCGGTGATCAGCGCTGCGTAGTTCGACAAGGTCGGCGAGAACACGACGGACGGCGGGATCGCGAGAATCGTCTCGTTCGTCTGGAACGACATCAGGAAGATCCAGAAGATCGGGAACATGAAGAAGACGACGACGAGCGTGAGGGCGAGACCGCGTAAGGTCCGTTCGAGCGGAGACATGGTTTCCATTGGTCCCTCCTTTACGCTTCGCCGCGTGCGCGTTCGCGCAGCCGCAGCCAGTTCTTGATGAAGACATTGGACAGCGTGTAGGTGATCGCCCACAGGATGATCAGCAGCGCTGCCGAGCGGCCGACATTGGTCGACTGGAAGAAGTTGAGATAGGCCTCGACCTGGAAGACGGTGAGCGTATTGCCGGGCCCGCCCTGGGTCATCGCGTAGATGATGTCGAACTGCTGGATACTGTCGAGCAACCGGAACAGCGTCGCCGTCAGGATATAGGGTGTGAGCATCGGAAGCGTGATGCGGAAGAAGACGAAGCTGCGCGGCACGCCGTCAAGGGCGGCGGCCTCGAAAGGCTGCGTCGGCAGCGAGCGCAGGCCCGCAAGCAGCAGGATCATGATGAAGGGCGTATAGACCCAGATATCGACGAGCACGACGGTGAGCAGCGCTGTGTCCGGCGAGGACGCCCAGCGGAAATCATGCAGTCCGATCAGGCTTGCGAGATAGCTGAGGATACCGAAGCTCGGATTGGTCATCAGCTTCCACATCAAGGCGGCGAGCGCCGGCGCGATCATCAGCGGCAACAGCAGCATGATCGAGATGAAATTGTTGACGGTCGAGCGCCGCTGCAACAAGAGCGCGATGCCAAGACCGAGCAGCAGCTCCAGCGTCACGGTGAGGCCGGCATAGAGCAGCGATACCTTGAGCGTGTTCCAGAAGGCCGGATCGGTGAAGAAGTTGAGGTAGTTTTCGCCCCAGTTGAACTGGCGCGCCCAGGGCTGGCTGAGCCGGTAGCGCTGGAAGGAATAGATGACCGCCGTAAAGAACGGGATGAGGATGCCGATACAGACCAAGAGCGCCGGCAGGCTCAGCACATAGGGAAGCATCTTCCTGCTGATCCTGAAACCGGAGGCTGGTCTCTTGAGGGTTTCTGTTGAAGCCATGTCGAGCTCCGTTCCTGAAGTCTTTAAAGAGCACGCGGCACGCGGCAGCCTTCAGGCGCCGCGCCAGTTCCTCGGCATCTCAGGTTGATTTCGGCGCGACCTCAAACCGGTCGCAACAGGCCGACTGATGCCGGCATCTCGGGATCCCCGGCGCGTCGTAGCGCCGGGGATCGCTTGGGAGGCCTATCAGCCGAGACCCGCCTCTTGGAGCTGGCGGTTGATGCTTTCGACGAGCTGGTCGAGACCTTCATCGACGGGCACCTGCTTGGCGACCATCTTCTGCAGCGTCGATGCCCATTCGGTGGTGACGTCGAAGAACAGCGGCTGCGGCGTGAACTTGATGGAGGCACCGGCGGCCGAGGCGTCGAACATTTCGACGTAACCCGGATACTTGCCGTTCAGCTTCTCGCGGAACATCTCGTCCTTCCAGATCGACTGGCGAACCGGATCGACGAAGTCCATCTTGGTGGCGCCGAACAGCGCATGCTCCGGACCGGAAGCCCATTGCAGGAAGTACCAGGTGGCGTCCTTGTCCTTGGAGAAGTTGGACATGGCAAGCGACCAGATCCAGATGTTCGGCGTCGAGGCGGTCGCTTCCGGGTTGGCGGCAAAGGCGGCGTAACCGAGCTTGCCGGCCATCTTGTTGTCGCCGCCGTTCATGAAGTAGCCGAGGCAATCGGCGTCGAAGATCATCGCCGAGGCGCCGGCGCCAAGATCGGTGCCGACCTGATACCAGGTGTAGGTCGACCAGTCCTTCGGGCCGCTTTCCTGGATCATCTGCACGAACTTGGCGTGATAGGCCTTGGATTCCGCCGTGCCCATGGCCGCCGACAGCTTGCCATCGGCCGAGACGTTCAGGTCCTTCTGGTTGAAGTTGGCGTAACCCGACAGGAAGCCCGGATGGATCGTCGCCCAGGAGCGCGAACCGCGAACGCCGATGCCATAGATGCCGCCGATATCCTTCTGCAGCTTGGCCGCAACCGTGATCATGTCGTCGAGGTTCTTCGGCAGCTCGACGCCGGCCTTGTCGAACATCTCGCGGTTATAGGTGATGTTGTTCTGCTCGAACGCCCACGGAATGCACCACTGCTTGGCGTCTTCCGAACCGAGCGCCCCGCCCGGCTGGCCGTTCCAGGCGCAGGAGTTCTTCACGCCGGCGAGGAAATCGTCCCAGTTGTAGTTGGGGTTGGTCTTGGCCGGGTCCTTGATCCATTCGTTGAGGTCGGCGATCCAGCCGGCCGGACCGTAGGTCCAGGTCATGTAGGCGCCGGTCATGAAGGCATCGTATTCGGCCGAGCCCGACGACAGCGCCGCCGTCACCTTGTCGAAATAGACGTCTTCCGGGAATACGTCATAGGTCACGTCGATGCCCGTCAGGTCCTTGAAGGCCTGCAGGTTGGCGATCATCGCATCGGCGTAAGGGTGCTTGTTCAAAAGCAGCTTCAGCTTCTTGCCGGAGTGTGCTTTCCAGTCGAAATCGGCGGCGAGCGCCTGCGTCGACATCATGTTGAACAACGTGCCGGCCGTGCCGGCTGCCAGGCCTGCAGCCCCCAATCCCTTGAGCATGCCGCGGCGGTCCACCTCCCCACGCAGGAATGCGCTGATGAGGTCCTTCTCCTTCTCGTACATTCGTCTTCTCCTCCGTTGCGGGTATGATTGCGACTGCCGGCTACCCCACCGGTATTCCTCCCTTTAAGACCGTGGGCAGATCCTCCCTGCCCTCATGGCCTCGAATGTGTCAGCGCCTCATGCGCCGTCGGCGGCTAGCGCCCTCGCAGTCCTCTCGTCGGTAATGAGACCGCTCAAATGCCCGCTGGCGAGCACCGCCCGGATGGCGGGAACCTTGATCTTGCCGCCGGCAACAGCGACCGTGCGGCGGTTCTTCAGGTCCTCGCGGCTGAGCGTAAACGTGCGGTCGGAAAGCGTTGTTTCGACCGGCTTGCCGTCGCGGTCGAAGAAGTGGCCGAGCAGTTCGCCCATCGCCCCGCCCTTCTGGATGTCCTCGATTTCGCTCGTCTCGATCATGCCGGTCGAAACCAGCGACGCCTCGCGCTCGACGGTGCCGATGCCTACCATCAGGAGATCGGCGGTCTTGGCGAGATCGAAGACCTCGCGCACGCCGCGCTGGCTGAAGAGCACGTCGCGATCCTCGATCGTGTTGGCGAAGAACGGCACCGGCATGACATAGGCCTCGGCCCCGGTACGCTCGGCGAGGCGGTGGATCACGTCGTGCGGGTTGGCGGAGAACTTGCGGGTCAGCCCGCCGAGCAGTGAGACGAAGCGGGTGTTGCCGCTTCCGATCCGCGGCAAATATTCGACACAAGCGGCGAGTGTGCGGCCGTGGCCGACGCCGACCAGCGCGGTCTCGCCGCGCTCGATCTCGCGCTTCAGAAACTGCGCGCCGGAAATGCCGAGCGCCTTCAAGGGCAGTTCGTCAGAGTCAAAGTCCGGCACGACCTCGCAATAGTCGAGGCCAAAGCGGGCCGAAAGCGCCTGCTCGAGTTCGACGCATTCGGAAACTTCACCGTCGATATAGACCTTCACCAGCCCTTCCTGGTTGGCCTTCATGATCAGCCGGTGGGCTTTCAGCGAGGTCAGCCCCAGACGCTTGGCGACCTCCGCCTGGGTCAGGCCACCGGCATAGTGCAGCCACGCCGCCCGCGTCGCCATGCTGGTCTCGTCGTCCCGAATGCCTGTCCCGCCGATCGTCATCGTTTCCACCCGGTTCTTGTTGCGCTGCATGATAATTTTTGCATCGCGTGATATTTTTATCCGTTAATGAAAGAAATTTCATGGCGTGAAAAAAATGTCAATAGCGCCTGACAAATGAGCGATCACGTTTGTGCAGACGCGGTTGAGCGGTCACGGCTGCACGCAATGGCAGCGGCCCTCGGCAGGCAATGGAGATCGGGCGTTCTTGGGAACTGGGAAAGGCACCGCACGACGGACGATCGACCCACCGTCAGCGGTGCACGGGCCGCCGGATTATTGGCCGAGGTTTCGGAGGTAGAGCGACAGCAATTGCGTCTGCGAGGAAATGCCGAGCTTGCGGTAGACGTTGCGGCGGTGGACCTTCACCGTGCCGGTCGAGATGCCGAGCCTGAGGCCGATCGATTCTGACGAATGACCCTGCAGCACCAGCTCGATGATCGAGGCTTCGCGGTCCGTCAGATTGAGGTGCTGCCAGACGCCGTCGGCCGGCGGGTGCGTCGCCTTTCGCTTGCTGCGCCCGGTTTTAGCGAGCGCCGCATCGAAGCGGCGGCCGAGATCGGCCCAATGATGGCGCACCAGGCCGGAGACCAGCGGCTCCACCTTTTTCAGAAGCGCGAACTCAGCAGTGCTGAAAGTCCCCGTCGCCTCGCGCCGCATCAGCGAAAGCACGACGGTGATCTGCTCGTCGACCGGCACGAAGAAGCCAACCTCTTCGGCAAGCCCCGTCTGTACGTAGTAAGTGCGGTAGTATTCCGAGGAGAAGAACCGGTCGGGCGCCAGCTCCCGCATCCGCCAGACGCCGGGCTCACTCTTGATCGCCGCGTGGTAGAAGGGGTCGAGCAGATACGGCCCCGCCTGGTAGAGGCTGACGAAGAGCACGTGATCCCTGGCGTTGAACGTGCTGTAGAGATCGATCGGCCGTTCCTTGCCGCGATAGGCAAAGACAACCACGTAGTCGAAGGTCATCAGCTTTGACATCAACCGCCGATAGGTGGAGCCGACGGTCTCGTCGTCCATTGCCGCACCCGCCACCAGCGGCGCCATGACCTGAAAAAGTCCTTCGAGATCGACGCTCAAACCGCCCTCCCGGCCGGTGTTTCCTGCTCTGGGGTATACTCCTCACACAGAGCAATCCGCGTTGAAATACCTCTCTCGAGGTATATACCGGCTAGGCATGTGGTGACTAGGCTGCGTGTCAATGACGGTGGAGTGCCGGGATACGAGATCCTGGCGACATCCGAAAACAACCGCAGGGAACAGACGTGACATCCGCTTCGACGAACGACATCGAGTTCCGTTCGGTCGCCAAACGTTATGGCGCCGTGACGGCCGTTTCCGACATCAATCTGGAAGTGCCGCGCGGCGCCTTCATGGCGCTTCTCGGGCCGTCAGGCTGCGGCAAGACCACGTGCCTGCGCATGATCGGCGGCTTCGAGCAGCCGAGCGAAGGCACGGTCTTCATCAGCGGCGAACCGATGAACGGCGTTGCCGCCTACCGCCGCCCGGTCAACATGGTGTTCCAGCACTATGCGCTGTTTCCCCATCTCGACGTCGAAGCCAACGTCTCCTATGGCCTGAGGCAGATGCGGCCGCGCATCGCCGCTTCGGAGATTTCGCGCCGCGCCCAGGAGGCGCTGGAGATGGTGCGGCTCGGCGGCTTCGGCAAACGCCGCATCCACGAAATGTCCGGCGGCCAGCAGCAGCGCGTCGCGCTCGCCCGCGCCATCGTCAACAAGCCGAAGGTGCTTCTGCTCGACGAACCCTTGGCGGCCCTCGACAAGAAGCTGCGCACCGCCATGCAGATCGAGCTGCAGACGCTGCAGCGCGAACTCGGCATCACCTTCGTGCTCGTCACGCACGACCAGGAGGAAGCGCTGTCGATGAGCGATTTCGTCTGCGTCATGAATGCCGGCCGCATCGTCCAGGTCGGCCCGCCGCAGGAAATCTACGACCGGCCCGCAAGCCTCTTCGTCGCCGATTTCGTCGGCAAGACCAACCGCATTGATGCCACCGTCGACGGCGCCTCATCGCTCGTCCTTGCCAATGGCGCCCGCTTCGCCGCCCCTGCCGTCAACGGCACCAAGGGCGCGGCAACGGTGGCGCTGCGGCCCGAGGCGATCCGCCTGACGCGCAACGGTGCCGTCAGCACGTCTGCGCTGGCAGGCACGGTCACGCACCGGATCTTCCTGGGCTCAGCGGTCGAATATTCCGTCGCGGTCGATGGGCTCGGCGATTTCCTGGTCACGGCCGACCGCCGCGCGCTCGGTGACAGTGAACTGGTCGAGCCCGGCGAAAAGGTCGGCCTCGCCTTCGATCCGAACGCGCTTCACGTCTTTCCAGCCTGACATCGCCCGGCTTCCGAAGCCGGTTCTGCCGCCTACGCATGAACGTCAAACGATAAAGGGAACAGCGTCATGAGCAAATGGTACAGAGAAAATGCCCCTATCACCGCCGATCAGCTCGCCGACGAACTGATGCGCCTGAAGCGCGGCTCGGTCACCCGCCGCCACTTCCTCGGCGTCACCGGCCTCGGCCTTGCGACCGCCGTGCTCGCCCGCCAGCCGGGCCTCTTCAATTCCACCGCCTTTGCCGGCGATCTCGGCACGCAGATGTCGATCGCCACCTGGCCGAACTACCATGACCCGGCGACCTTCGAGGCCTTCCAGGCGGCGACCGGCGTTGCCGTCGAGGTCAACGTCTTCGGCTCCAACGAAGAGATGCTGGCGAAGCTCCAGGCCGGCGGCACCGGCTGGGATCTCTTCGTTCCCACCAACTACACGATCTCGACCTATGTGAAGCTCGGGCTGATCGACGAACTCGATATGTCCAAGCTGCCGAACTACGACGCTGCGACCGAGACGGCGCGCTTTACCAACGAAGGCATCGTCGACGGCAAGACCTATGCCGTGCCGAAGAACTGGGGTACGACCGGCATCGCGGTGAATTCGGCGAAGATCAAGAAACCGGTGACCAGCTGGAAGGACTTCTTCGAGATCGCCATGACCGAGGGCGACGGCCGCGCCATGGTGCATGATTATCAGCTCACCACCATCGGCAACGCGCTGGTGTCGCTCGGCTATTCCTTCAACTCGATCAAGCCGGAAGAACTCGCCAAGGCCGAGGAACTGCTGATCAAGGTCAAGCCGCATCTCTATGCCATCAACAGCGACTACCAGCCGTCGATGCGCGCGACCGATGCCTGGATGACCATGTGCTGGACCAATGACGGCGCACAGCTCAACCGCGACATGCCGGAAATCCTGTTCACGCTCGGCAAGGACGGCGGCGAGATCTGGTCGGACTTCTACGCGATCCCGAAGAGTGCGGCCAACAAGGCGGCCGGCTATGCGCTGCTCAACTACCTGATGGCGCCGGAAAACGCCATGAAGGAGCACATCGCCAACGGTGCGCCGACCACAGACAGCCGCGTCCTGAAGCTGCTGCCTGTCGACGTGACATCCAACAAGATCGTCTACCCGGACGAGGCCTCGCTGACGCCGCTCGAATTCGGCGCCGCCGTGACCCTCACCGACCCCGGCCGCGCCGAACTGATGGCACGCTTCAAGTCGGCTTGATGGGAACGTGACTGCACAATGCTGAGAGACGCGCCCTTTGGTGGAACGCCTCTCATCTAGGCGAAGAAAAAGTGCCCCTCATCCGCCTGCCGGCACCTTCTCCCCGTTTGGACGGGGAGAAGGGACAAGCGGCGAGCTCCCTGCTTCCTCGCTTCTGTCGGGAGAGAGGGATCGAGCGGGCGCCACAGCTCCCCTTCGCCCCGCCTGCGGGGAGAAGGTGCCGGCAGGCGGATGAGGGG